>JBBIHW010000058.1:0-12249 GCA_037446795.1 Acidobacteriota bacterium | reverse complement strand
CGCGGTCGCGGAAGCGCCGCCCGGGGCCGCTGCGGAGGAAGTGCTCGCGGCCGCGCGGGTCGAGGAGGTCCGGGTCGAGACCGATCTGCACGAGGTCGCGCTCACGAACCGCGGCGCTCGCGTCGTTTCCTGGAAGCTCCGGGAGTATCGAACCGCGGAGGGAAGCCCCGCCGACCTGGTCCCCGCCTTCGCCTCCCGCGAAGGAGCCCTCCCGCTCGCCGTGGATCTCGGCGACGACTCCCTCTCCTCCCGCGCGAACGAGGCCCTCTACGTGGTCGAGAGGCGGCGTCTCGAAGGCGGCGTGGAAGGCGAAACCGTGCGGTTCAGGTGGTCGGACGGGCGTGGCCTGCGCGTCACGAAGACGCTCGTCTTCCGTCGCGCCGATCCGCTCGTGGACGTGGAGGTGGCGGCCGCGGACGGGACCCGGAGGCTTCCGGCGAGACTCGTCGTCGGGCCCGGGCTCGAGGTGGAGCTGTCGGGCTCCGGTGCGAAGGGCCAGCAGCTCTACTACTCGGGACAGGCCGTCTGGAACGCGGGCGGTCGGATCGAGCGCAGGGCGCGCCACAAGGTGGACTCGGAGATGACGCTGCCGCAGGCGCGCCACGTCCTGTGGGCCGGTCTCGAGGACCAGTACTTCGCCTTCCTGGTTCTCCCGCGCGGGCCGAGCAGCGGTCTGCTCGTCCGGCCGGTGAGCGTGGTGAGGGGGCCGCACCCGGGTGAGGCGAAGGCCCCCAAGGCGGAGCCCCAGGTCAGCGTCGCTGTGGCGATCCCGCCCGAGGGGGCGCAGCTGTATGCCGGGCCCAAGAAGTTCGGTCTGCTGCGGAGGCTCGGCCGGGGGCTCGACGGGGTCGTCTGGTTCTCCAATTACTCGCTGATCGCCTGGTGCGCGAAGGTGCTCCTGGCCGGCCTGTTGTGGCTCCACGACCACGTCGCCCCGAACTACGGGCTCGCCATCATCATCGCGACGCTCGGCCTCAGGGTCGCCCTCTTCCCGCTGAACCAGTACTCGATGGTCCGCATGAAGAAGATGCAGGTGCAGATGCAGCGGCTGCAGCCCAAGATCAACTCCATCCGCAACAAGTACCGCAAGCAGAAGGACGCCGAGTCGCGCCGGAAGATGAACGAGGACCTGATGAGCCTCTACCGGAAGGAGGGCGTGAACCCGATGGGGGGGATGTCGGGCTGCCTGCCGCTGCTCGCCCAGTTCCCGATCCTGGTCGCCTTCTACGACATGCTGACGGTGGCCGTGGAGCTGCGGGGAGCGCCCTTCTTCGGCTGGATCCGCGACCTCAGCCGGCCCGACCCGTACTGGGTGACGCCGCTGCTGATGGGAGCCACCATGCTCTGGCAGCAGAAGATCGCCATGACGAAGGCCAGCGATCCGCAGCAGCGCCAGCAACAGATGATCATGATGTTCCTGCCGCTGGTCTTCACAGCGACCTTCGTCGTGATGCCCAGCGGCCTGGTGCTCTACTGGCTGTTCAACAACGTGTTCGGCATCGCCCAGCAGTGGCTCGTGAACCGGCACGTGGAGCGGGTCGCGGCCGCGCTGCAGAAGGCCTAGGCTCGGATGGACCGGCTCGAGTTCGAGGGGAAAGACCTGGCGGAAGCGCTCGAGGCTGCGGCCGAGAGGCTGGGAGCTCCGGTCTCGTCGCTCCGGTACGAGGTGCTCGAGGAAGGTCGGCGGGGGCTGCTCGGCCTGGGCGGGCGCCCGTGGCGGATCCGCGTCGCGCCGCGCGCCGGGGCGGCTGCCGGGCCTGTGGGCGACGTCCCATCCAGCCTGCTCCAGACGGTGCGGCAGATGCTCGGGCTGATGGGGCTCGAGGTGGCCGTGTCGGCGGGTCGGTCCGACTCGGGGGTGTCCCTGACCCTGTCGGGTGCCGACAGCCGGGCTCTGCTCGCCCGGGACGGCGAGGTGCTCCAGGCGCTCCAGTTCCTTCTCAACCGGATGGCGAGGCGCCGTTGGCCCGAGGCGGGTCCGATCCGGCTGAAGTGTCCCGGGGCGGGCCGCTCCCGCAGGGATGACGAGATCGTCGAGCTCGTGCGCGAGGTCGCCCAGCAGGTGGTCCGGACGGGCCGGCCGAGAAGGCTGCACCCGATGAATCCGTACGAGCGCCGCCTCGCCCATCTTACGGTCGGCGAGATCCCCGGCCTGCGGTCCCGTTCGGAGGGAGGCGGCTTCCTGAAGCGCGTGGTCATCGAGAGGGCGGCCCACGAGCAGCCGGCGACGTGAGCCGGGTCCTGGAGGCACTGCCGGGGAAGGCCCCTTCCGGGCGAGCGGCCTCGCCAGGGCGATCGCCGATCGGGCGGCGCGGGAGGGGATCGTCCTGGAGGCAGCGAGGGCCCGAGCCCTCGCCCTGCACGCCGGGGCCGTGCTGGCCGAGAACCCGAGGCTGCACCTCACGACGATCGTCGCGCCGGGTCCCTTTCTCGAGCGACACCTCGGGGAGGCGTTCTGCGGCGCGTCCCTGCTCCAGGACGAACTCGAGGGCCTGCTCGTGGACCTCGGCAGCGGCAACGGATACCCGGGCATCCCCCTCGCAGCGGCGCGTCCGGGCCTGCGCGCCGTCCTCGTCGAGGCGTCGAGAAAAAAGGCGGCGTTCCTGAGGCGCGCGATCGAGCTGGCGGGTCTCGACCGCGTCTCGGTTCTCGAACGCCGGGTGGAGCGAGCCTCGGACCTCGAGGATCTGGAACCGATCACTGTTCTCGCGGCGCGGGCGGTGGGCGGATGGGAGAAGATCCTGCCGAAGGTCGCGACGCGGCTGGCCTCGGGCGGGAGCCTGCTGCTGTGGGCGGGCCCGCGGGTCGAGGTGGTCTCGAGGCGGGAGCGGTGGCGAACCCTGGAGCTGCTCGCCCGCAAGTCGTTCCCCGGCCGGCAGCGCTCCTGGGTGTGGCGCTTCGGACCGCGGCGGCTTCCCTCGCGGTCTTGGCAGCCGTGGGGCGGGAGCGGTCAGTCCTGAGCCTGCGTCCGTCCGGCCTCGCCGGCCTTCCCGGCGGCGGAGAGTTCCGCCAGCTCGGGGCGCAGGCGCTCGAGCTCGGCTTCGAGGGCCGCGAGCGCCGGCTCGGCGCCGGACACCTCTCCCGATCGGCCCAGTGACTCGAGGGCGAGGGCCGCCTCCGCCGCCGGCCCGGCGCCGAAGGTGAGAAGGGTCCCCTTGAGACGATGGGACGCCCGCTCGATTCGGCCGACGTCCCCGGCTGCGACGGCCTTTCGAACCTCGTCGAGCAGCATTTCGGCGTCCTGCGCGAAGAGGGCGGCCATCTCCGCGAGGAGGCCCGGGTCGCCTCCCATCGAGCGGAGCGCCTGCTCGCGGTCCACGACGGGACCCTTCGGCGGGACAGCGGGTTGTCGGGCCTCCTCCTCCGGTTCATGGGAGCGCGCATCGGGCGGGGCGGCTCGATCGAGGGCGGCGAGAAGCTCCTCCACGCGGACGGGCTTCGCCAGGTAGCCGTCCATCCCCGCGGCGAGGCAAGCGTCGCGGTCTCCCTTCATGGCGCGCGCGGTGAGGGCGAGAACGGGGGTTCGGGTGCCCGCCGCGGCCTCCTTCTCCCGGATCGCGGCGGTGGCGGCGAAGCCGTCCATGTGCGGCATCTGAACGTCCATGAGGACCACGTCGAAACGGCCGGCCTCGAAGGCGGAGGCCGCCTCCCGCCCGTCGGCGACGGCGACCACGGTGTGGCCCGCCTTTTCGAGGATCCGGGACGCCACCGTTCGATTCACGTCGTTGTCCTCGGCGAGGAGCACGCGCAGCCTGCGACGGTACGGCCGCAGGGAGAAGCGCGTCACCAGCGACCGGTCGTCCTCCTCGGGTCGCTTGCCGAGGACGAGCTGGATCGCGGCCACCAGATCGGTCGGCGTGACCGGCTTCGTCAGGTAGCCCGCGATGCCGAGCCTGCGGCAGCGCGCCGCGTCGCCGCGCTGGCCCGACGAGGTCAGCATGATGAGCGCGGTCGAGCGCAGCTCGGGGTCGGAGAGAATCGCCTCGGCCAGCGAGAAGCCGTCGCCGGTCGGCATCTGGTAGTCGAGAAGGCCGAGCCGGAAGGGTGCGCCCCGAGCTCGTGCCTCGCGCAGCGCGCGGAGGGCCTCCTCCGGCCCACCGACCGCCGACGGCCGCATGCCCCAGCCGCGCAGCGTCTCGACGAGAATCCTCCGGTTGGTCTCGTTGTCATCCACGACCAGAGCCGACAGGCCTCGCACCTCGTGGAGGCGCGCGATCCGGGGTCGGCGCGACGGGGCGGCCGGGATTCCCAGACGGATCGTGAAGTGGAACGAGCTGCCGCGGCCGGGCTCGCTCTCGACCCAGATCCTCCCCCTCATCATGCTCACGAGCTTCGAGGTGATGGCGAGCCCCAGACCCGTGCCCCCGTAACGGCGCGTCGTGGACATGTCGGCCTGGACGAACGCGTCGAAGATCGCGCTCTGCCGCTCGCGAGGGATCCCCACGCCGGTATCCCTCACGGTGAATCGCAACGTCGCCTGGTCCCGGCCCCGTTCCTCCACCGCGACGCGGACGACCACCTCTCCCTTCTCCGTGAACTTGATGGCGTTGCCCACCAGGTTCACGAGGATCTGCCGCAGCCGCCCCGGGTCCCCCAGCACCTCCTGGGGCAGGTCGGGTGGAAGGTCGCAGGCCAGCTCGAGGCGCTTCTGGCTCGCCCACAGGGCCAGCGTCTTCAGCACGTCGCCGACCGTCTCCTGAAGGTCGAACGGGATGGACTCGAGGTCGAGGCGGCCCGCCTCGATCTTCGAGAAGTCGAGGATGTCGTTGATGATGGTCAGCAGCGAGTCGGCGCTCGAGCGCGCCGTCTCGGCGAGCTCCCGCTGTTCGGCGTCGAGGGGGGTGTCGAGGAGGAGCCCGATCATGCCGATCGCGCCGTTGAGCGGCGTGCGGATCTCGTGGCTCATGTTGGCCAGGAACTCCGAGCGCACCCGCGCCACCGCGAGCGCCGCCTCCTTGGCCTCGGTGAGGGCGCGGGTCCGCTCCGCGACGCTCCGCTCGAGATCGCTTCGGCTCGCGCGCAGCTCCCGGTCGCGCGCCTCGAGCTGGGCGAGCATCTCCCGGAACGCGGACACGAGCGCGCCAAGCTCGCGAGACGGCCCCGCGGGTAGCGCCACCGAGTCGCCGGGGTCCCGCGCGGCGCGGCGGGCCGCCTCCGCGATGGACAGGATGGGCCGGCAGATCCTGCGGCAGAGGAAGGCGGCGGCCAGCAGGGAGGCGGCGAGAGCGATCCCGAGCGCGACGCCCACGGCGGGCACGATCGCTGCCAGGGTCCCCGGGCCGCCGCCGGCCTCGATGCAGAGCTGCCCGGAGCGGCCCGCGCCGACGGGAATCTGCCGACAGTGGTGGACCCGAGGCGGTGGGAGGAGCCCGACCGCGCGCGGCGCAGGCCGCTGGAGGCTCGCCAGGACCGCTCCCGAGGCGTCATAGAGACGGGCCGCGAGAACGCTCCCGTGGATCGAGACAGCGGCCAGGCAGCGTTCCGCTCCCGGACGGCTCGCTGCGAGGATCGCGTCGCCACACTGGGCGGCGGCCCGGTCGGCGAGTCGGGCGATCTCGGTACCGAGGGCTGCACGGTCGGCCCTGCGCTCCAGGGCGAGCAGCAGCACGAGCCCGACGCCGAGCGAGAGCAGGGTCGCCACCAGATGCGACCGCAGAAACTCGTGTCGCAGGGACAGCAGCCAGCGGGGGGCTCGGGGACCAGAGGGTGGGCAGGCGGGCTCGAGGGCGGAAGGTGGGGACGATGAGAGCAGGCTTCGCATACCGAACAGGTCCGCGAGACACAATCTATGTCGGCGCGCCGCACGGTCCACGGGGGAGCGCGAGCTTCCGGTCCGGAGCTTAACTTATTGATTCATAATTAGTTATATTTAGCTAACGCTGCTTCGAGAACCGGCGCCCGCCGGGACAGCGAGTTCGAACTCTCCCGTTCGCGAGGGGGGGGTCCCAAGCGCTCGGCCTCCTCCTGCTCCCCTTGCCCTCTCCGGCCGTGAATGTTCCACGTGGAACATTTCTTCTCAGCGCGGGTCCTCGGCGTCTTCGCGCACCGCGCCACGGACGGTGAATGTTCCACGTGGAACATTTCTTCTCTCCGCGGGCCCGGATCGGCGGGGTATTTGTGGTAGAGTCCAGGGCCGCAAGGATCGGGGGAAACGCCGTGGGCCGTGTCACGGCTGTGGCGAACCAGAAAGGCGGGGTCGGGAAGACGACAACGGCCGTGAACCTCGCCGCGGCGCTCGCCATCGCCGAGCGCCCGACCCTCCTCGTGGACGTGGACCCCCAGGCCAACTCCACGCGCTCCCTCGGCTTCCAGGAGGATTCGGGGCGGCCCTCGATCTATGGGGCTCTCGCCGGCGAGGCACCGCTCGAGCGGATCCTGCTCCCCGTGGACTCGCTCCCGTGGCTCGCCCTGGCTCCAGCGGACAGGGAACTCGTCGGGGCCGAGGTCGAACTCGTGGATGCTGAAGAGCGGGAGTTCAGGCTCAAGCGCCTGCTCGACGGGGTCCGGAACCGCTACTCCCACGTCATCGTGGACTGCCCACCGTCGCTCGGGCTGCTCACCGTGAACGCGCTCACAGCGGCCGACTCGGTCCTCATCCCGGTCCAGTGCGAGTACCTCGCCCTCGAGGGGATTCGCCAGCTCCTCGACACCCTCGATCGGGTCCGCGCCTCCCTGAACCCATCGCTCGACATCCGGGGCGTCGTCATGACCATGTACGACGACCGCACGAACCTCTCTCGACAGGTCGTCGAGGACGTGCGGCAGGTGTTCGGCCCGAAGGTGTTCGAGACGATCGTCCCTCGCAACGTGCGTCTCGGCGAGGCACCCAGCCACGGCAAGCCGATCTTCCTCTATGACATAAGGTCCAGAGGCGCGGACGCCTACCTGCGTCTCGCGCGGGAGTTCCTTGAGCATGAAGAGAAGAGCACTCGGCAGGGGTCTGAGCAGCCTGATCCCCGGTCCGGACACGCGGCGGGCGGAGCCAGCGATCGGGCCGCAGCCGCCGCCTCTCGGGACCACGCTCGAGATTGACCTGGACCGCATCCTCCCGAACCGCGCTCAGCCCCGTGGCGAATTCGACGAAGAGGCGATCCTCTCTCTAGCTAAATCATTGAAAAATAAGGGTGTTCTACAGCCAGTGGTGGTCCGTCCCCTTCCGGACGGGCGCTACGAGCTCGTGGCCGGCGAGCGGCGCTGGCGAGCCGCACAGAGAGCTGGTCTGCTGAAGCTCCCCGCCGTCGTGCGTGACGTCGAGGAGCACCTCCTGCTCGAGCACGCTCTCGTCGAGAACCTCCAGCGGCAGGATCTCAATCCGATCGAGGAGGCGCGGGCGTATCGGACGCTCGTCGAGGAGCACGGTCTCACGCAGCAGGAGATCGCCGACCGCGTCGGCAAGCAGCGGGCGACCGTCGCGAACCTGCTGAGGCTTCTGTCGCTCGCGCCGGCGGTCCAGGAACTCGTCCGCACCGGGGAGCTCTCCATGGGCCACGCCAGGGCGCTGCTCGCCGTGGCGGACCCGGCGCTGCAGGAGCAACTCGCGCGGCGCGCCGTCCGGGAGGCACTCTCCGTGCGGCAGGTCGAGCACCTCGCGAGCCGGACCGGGCACGCTCGGGCGCCGCGACCGAGGCTCCAGGATCCCAACGTGGCCGCGGCCGAGAACTCGCTCCAGACGGCGCTCGGCACGAGGGTCAGGATCGTGCGGTCCGGCGAGGGGGGGTGGATCGAGATCCGCTTCCACGGGGGAGAGGAGCTCGAGCGGCTCTACGCGATCCTGATGCGCGGGGCGGGGCGGCGGCCCTAGCCGAGGTCCCGGCCCGTTCGCCCCGACGCCGGCGGACCTGCGCCGACGATTGCGTCGGCCCGGCGACCTTGCCGACCAATCTGTCGGCATCGCACCACTGCAGACATTATCGTCGGCACGCGGAGATCGCCGACAATTCCGTCGGCACGTGGACAGGGCACGCGGTTCGCAACCCCGGAGCCGGAACGCTTCGTTCCACGCCGCCGGCGGCGTGTAGCCGCCCGGCCCGAGTCTGGGTCGGGCAGGGGAGGCAGGAGCCGTGTTCAGGTCGAAACGCGCGTTCTCGAAGCACCCGAGCCGGTCGGCAACGGCAGAGATCCTCGGGTTCCTCGGCGAGGGCGCATCCATCGAGGGCGAGGTGGTCCTCAAGGGAGACTTCAAGGTCGATGGCAGGATCGTAGGCCGGATTACGTCTCCGTCCTCCCTGATCGTCGGCCCGACCGGAGAGGTCGTCGCCGAGGAGCTGAGGGCGAGGTGCCTGTCCGTGTCCGGGTCCGTGAAGGGGCTCCTGAACGTGGACGAGGTTCTGGAGATTCAGCCCGGGGGCAAGGTGGCCGGGCGCGTCCGCATGAGGAAGAGGGGGCTCGTCATCGCCCCCGGCGGGGAGTTCGACGGCGTCGTGGAGATCACCACCGAGGAAGCCTCGCGCGACCGCGGGGCCGTCACCGGCGAGGAGCACGCGCGGCTGCCCGTGTTCGACCCCGCCTGAAGGATTCGCACCGCAGGCATCCTCCGAGGGCGGGCGCCGGGGGTGGTGGTGCCCGAGCGGCGGCGCGCCGCGATCGCCGCCGGTGTCCTCCCGCCCTTCCGCAGCACCGCGCTTTCTTGACACACCGTGGGGCGGATGGTACTTTGGCGCATCTTCAACATGCGTCAGGGGTTGCGGGATCCGCTCCGCGCTCCGGCCGCGTGCGGGACCGGGACGCGCTCGGCAGGGTGACACCCATGAAGGACCGAAAGCTGGCGGCGCGGTACGCGCGGGCCCTGCTTCAAGCCCTCCCGGACGACCGAGCCGCCGACGCGGCCGACGGTTTCCTCCAGGCCCTCGCGGACGCCTTCCGCGCTTCGGACTCGCTGCGGGACCTGCTGCTGAACCCGGCCGTCCCGAAGCCCGCGGCGCGCGCGGGACTCGACGCCGTCGCGCAGCGGCTCGGGGCTTCCGAGCTGGTGCGCAACTTCCTCGGCGTCGTCGTCGCTCGCGGTCGCGCGGCACTTCTTCCGACGATCGCCGAGGTGTTCACGCAGGAGAAGGAGACAGCGCAGGGGATCGTGCGGGCGCGCGTGCGTGCGGTCGCGCCGCTCGCCCGCGACCACGAGACCAGGCTCGCGGCTGCTCTCGAGCGGCTCACCGGCAGGAAGGTGCGTCTGGCGGTCGAGGTCGAGCCGGCCCTGATCGGCGGGGCGGTCGCCTCGGTCGGCTCGTTGGTGTTCGACGGAAGCCTCCGGGGCCAGCTCGAGCGGCTGCGCCGGAGCATGGGCGGGGGGTAGCCGTGCAGATCAAGGTGGACGAGATCAGCAAGATCATCCGGCAGCAGATCGAGGGCTTCGACCGGCGAACGGACCTGTCCGAGGTGGGCTACGTCGTGTCGGTGGGCGACGGGATCGGGAGGATCTACGGGCTCGAGAGGGGGATGGCGGGCGAGCTGCTCGAGCTTCCGCACGGGGTCATGGGAATGGCGCTCAACCTGGAGGAGGACAGCGTCGGCGCCGTCCTCCTCGGCGAGACCACCCTGATCAAGGAGGGGGATCTGGTCCGCCGGACCGGCCGGATCATGCAGGTTCCGGCCGGGGAGGAGCTGCTCGGACGGGTCGTGGATCCCCTCGGCCAGCCCCTCGACGGGAAGGGACCGATCCAGCCTCGCGCCCACATGCCGGTGGAGAGGATCGCGCCCGGCGTCGTGGATCGCGTCCCGGTCAAGGAGCCGCTTCAGACGGGCATCAAGGCCATTGACGCCATGATCCCCATCGGCCGCGGGCAGCGGGAGCTGATCATCGGGGACCGGCAGACGGGCAAGACCGCCATCGCCGTGGACACGATCATCAACCAGAGGGGCCAGGGCGTCGTCTGCATCTACGTGGCGATCGGCCAGAAGCAGTCCACCGTGGCCCAGGTCGTCAAGACCCTCGAGGAGCACGGCGCGATGGACTACACGGTCGTGGTGGCGGCTCCAGCCTCCTCGCCGGCGCCGCTGCAGTACCTCGCCCCGTACGCCGGCTGCGCGATGGGCGAGTACTTCCAGTTCCACGGGGCCGACGGGCGGCCCGCCGGACCGGACAACCCGGGCGGCGCGGTCCTGTGCATCTACGACGACCTGTCCAAGCACGCCGCCGCCTACAGGGAGATCTCGCTGCTGCTGCGGCGGCCGCCCGGGCGCGAGGCGTACCCGGGCGACGTGTTCTACCTGCACTCGCGCCTGCTCGAGCGCGCGAGCAAGCTCGCCCCGGCCCTCGGTGGAGGCTCGCTCACCGCGCTGCCCGTCATCGAGACGCAGGCGGGCGACATCTCCACCTACATCCCCACCAACGTGATCTCCATCACCGACGGCCAGATCTACCTGGAGTCCGACCTGTTCTACTCGGGGATCCGGCCGGCGGTGAACGTGGGGCTGTCGGTGTCCCGGGTGGGCGGCAACGCCCAGATCAAGGCGATGAAGCAGGTGGCCGGGACGCTGCGCCTGTTCCTGGCGCAGTACCGCGAGATCGCCGCCTTCGCGCAGTTCGGATCCGACCTGGACAAGGCCACGCAGGCGCAGCTCAACCGGGGGCAGCGTCTGACCGAGATCCTGAAGCAGGACCAGTACGCCCCGGTGCCGGTCGAGAAGCAGATCCTGGCGATCTACGCCGGGACGAACGGCTACCTCGACGACCTCCCCGTGGATCTCTGCCGGCCGTTCGAGCGGGAGCTCTACCGGTTCCTGGACGTCCGGCACAGGCAGCTGCTCGAGCGGATCGTCGAGCGCAAGAGCCTGGACGACGACCTGAAGGGACGCGTCAAGGCGGCCCTCGACGAGTTCAAGGCGGACTTCCTCGTCACGCACGCCTCTGCGGCCCGCTGACCGGACCCCGGAATGGCCAAGACCCTCGACATCCGCCGCCGCATCCGCTCCATCCGGAACACGATGCAGGTGACCAAGGCCATGAAGATGGTCAGCGCCGCGAAGCTGCGGCGCGCGCAGGAGCGCATCCTGCACGCGCGGCCGTACGCGAACCGGATGCGCGAGGTTCTCCGGTCGCTGGCGACCCGGGCCAACCCCGAGCAGCACCCGCTGCTGCGCGTGCGGGGGGAGGAGCGGGTGGAGCTGGTGGTGGTCACGGGGGACAAGGGGCTCTGCGGCTCGTTCAACACGAACCTGTACAAGCAGGCGACCGCGTTCCTGGAGCGGTTCGGGCGCCGGGAGATCACGGTCCACTGCGTCGGAAGGAAGGGCCGGGACTACTTCCGCCGCCGCCGGTACGCGGTCCACCGGGAGTGGGTGGACGTCTTCCGGGCGCTGGACTACCCCACGGCGGCGGAGATCGCGCGCGACCTCATGGACCGCTATGTCCGGGAGGAGCTCGACGCCGTCTTCGTCGTGTACAACGAGTTCAAATCGCTGCTGCAGCAACGCCCCGTGGTGGAGCGGCTCCTGCCGCTCGACCGGCAGGAGCTCGCCGAGGGGGAGGGCGCCGGCGACTACATCTACGAGCCCGGGGCGGCCGACCTCTTCGACCGGCTGCTGCCCCTGCACGTGGAGGTGCAGGTGTACCGCGCGCTGCTCGAGTCCGCGGCCGCCGAGCACGCCGCCCGGATGCGCGCCATGGACGCGGCGACCAGCAACGCGGCCGAGTTCATCGAGAAGCTGACGCTGAAGCTGAACCGGGTGCGGCAGGCTTCGATCACGACCGAGCTCATCGAGGTGGTTTCCGGCGCCGAAGCGCTCGGCTAGCCGCCTTCGCGGAGGACTCGAGGATGGGCAAGTTCGGCAGGGTGGTGCAGATCATCGGGCCCGTGGTGGACGTCCAGTTCGAGGAGGACCACCTGCCGGCCATCTACAACGCGGTCCGCATCCAGGGCGACGGCGGCGGGCAGGGGGTGAGCGTGGACGTGATCGCCGAGGTCGAGCAGCACCTCGGGGAGGGCCGCGTCCGCTGCGTCGCGATGGAGCCCACCGAAGGGATGGTCCGTGGGATGCGGGCGGAGGATCTGGGCGAGCCGATCACGGTCCCCGTGGGCGAGGCCACCCTCGGCCGCGTCATCAACGTGCTGGGCAAGCCGGCCGACCGGCTGGGGGCGATCGAGGCCGCCGAGCGCTGGCCGATCCACCGGGAACCGCCGCCCTTCGAGGAGCAGTCCACGAAGATCGAGATGTTCGAGACCGGCATCAAGGTCATCGACCTGCTCGAGCCGTACATGAAGGGGGGGAAGACCGGGCTGTTCGGCGGGGCCGGCGTGGGCAAGACCGTCCTCA
>JBBIHW010000057.1:0-12383 GCA_037446795.1 Acidobacteriota bacterium | reverse complement strand
CCCCCCCCCCCCCCCCCCGCCCCCCCCCCCCCCCCCCCCCCCCGCCGCCCCCCCCACGCTGCGGGTGCAGAGCTGCCAGGTCGCGGCGACGGACCGGAGCATCCCACCAGGATCCGATCGTCGCCGGGAAACCGAGGTCCGCGGAGGGGACCGAGAGGGGCCCCCCCGCCCGTGCGGGCCGCCTCCCCGGGGTGCTCCGGGTCGGCTCCGCCCTCACCCGGCTACCGAGCAGCCCGCGGATCGCCTCGTCGAGGCGCGCTGCGCACGGTCGCCTTCTTCGCCGGAGAGGAGAGGAACCGGACCGGCACGGCGAACGCTCGCGCGAAGAACGGACCACGCGGCCATCGCTACCGGGACCGCGCTCGAGGCTTCCTTGCGAACGGAGCCGGCTCGCTGCTGCGACGGAATCGAACGGGACGCGCTCCGATGCTCTGGCCAGAGAGCTCAGGTGTTGCCATCCCATCTTCACCGGCGTAAATTCGAGCTCCCGCGGGGCGCCCGGCTCCTCGCGGCCAGCGTGAATCCACCGGAGACGGGGACAGGTCGTCCGTCGGGAGGTGAGGGTAGGGGCCGGAAGGCCGGGTGAGAGGATGCCCCTTGCCGGACGCGGGATCGAGCGCGCAGCGCGTTCTTCCCGTCCCCCGCCCCGATCCAGCGATACGAGGCCCATGCGCCGACCGTGAACGCGAGAGCCATTCTGTGGCTTCTGGTCTACGTCGCCGGCTGCGCGGCGGCCGTCGTCAATCCGCTCTACGGACTTCTGACGTACTTCTTCACCTATTACGTGTTTCCTCCCATGCACTGGTGGGGCCGCCGCGGCCTGCCGGAGCTGCGCTGGTCGTTCTTCGTCGCCGTTCTCACGGCGATCCTCTACGTGGTGCGCGGCCCCGGAGCGCCGGGACCGCGGGCGAAGATCTTCGACCACCCGCAGTCGAAGTGGCTGATGGGACTGATCGCGATCGCCGCCCTGGTCACACCCTACGCGGTCTCGCCCGACGTCAGCTTCGAGTACGCGACCAAGCTGGCGAAGGCCGCCGCTCTCTATGTCCTGATCCTCAAGCTTCTCACCACGATGAGCGCCTACCGCGCGCTGCTCTCGGCGCACATCCTCGGGGGCTTCTACTGGGGGCTGTGGGCCTTCTTCGACCCCGAGACCGAGGGCGGACGTCTCGTCAACGTCGGGGGGCCCGATTCGGAGACGGGAGACACGACCGCGGCTCATGTCCTGACGATCCTCCCCTTCGTGGGCTACTACATCGTGGCGGGCCGCCGGTGGGAGCGGCTCCTGTGCCTGGCCGCTGCGCCTTTCATCGTCAACATGCTGATCGCCATCAACAGCCGCGGCTCGATCGTCGCCCTCGCCGTCGCCGGGCTCGGCGCCCTCGTCCTCGGATGGCGGTCCTATCGCGGGAAGACGATGCTGGGCCTGGCGGCGGGTGTCGCCAGCCTCCTGATCCTCAGCGGTCCCAAGTTCCTGGAGCGGCAGACCACGACACTGCGGCCGGAGGACAAGGCGGCCCTGTCCCGCCTGGACATGTGGAAGGCGGGTGTCGAGGTCATGAGGGACCACCCGTTCGGCGCCGGCGGGCACGGGTACGATCTGCTCAGCCCCGTCTATCTTCCCGAGGCGGTCGAGAGAACGGGAAGGCTCCAGACGGCCCACAACACTTACCTGTTGGCCGGCTCCGAATGGGGAGTCCCCGGGCTTCTGTGCCTGCTCCTGTACCTGTGGGCTTCCTTCCGCGAGCTCAACAGACTGCGGGCCGCGACGGCCGAGACGTCGGTCCAGCAGCGCGTCCAGCTCGAAGCGCTGGCCATGATGGTGGTGTTCATCGGCTACCTGACGGCCGGGTTCTTCGTCAACCGGTTCTACGCGGAGGCGACCTACTGGCTCGGGGGGCTCACCGCGGGTTTGAGAAACATCTGGATGCGAGAGGAGCAGCGGACATCGCAGAGGAGCACCGACGCGGTCCAGGGGCGCGAAGGCCGCGGCGCAGGGTCGGCCCCGGAACCGGGGTTGTGATAGCCTCGGCGCGCGCGGCTCGCTCGAATCTTCACCCGCGTGCTCCGCGGGGCCGGGCCTCGAGCATCCCGCCAGGGGGGAACGTCGAATGGCACAATCGCTCCAGGACTTTCTCATGGGGTCGGCGGTCCAGATTGCGATACGCCCCTTCCTCTTCAACCTCGTTCTGGGCGCCGCGCTCGCCTACCTCCTCGGCCTCCTGTACGTCAGGTGCGGGCACGCCTTGTCCAACCGGACCGCCTTCGCGCGCAACTTCGTGCTGGTCACCACCACCACCCTGCTTGTCATCGCCATCGTCAAGTCGTCGCTGGCCCTGTCTCTCGGCCTGGTCGGCGCGCTCTCGATCGTGAGATTCCGCGCCGCCATCAAGGAGCCCGAGGAGCTGACCTATCTCTACCTGGCGATCGGGATCGGTCTCGGCCTCGGCGCCGACCAGACGGCCGTCACGCTCGCGGCCTTCGCCGTGATCGCCGCCATCATCTGGGTGAAGAGCCGCTTCCTGAAGGGCGGCGGCGCGCAGAGCCTGTACCTGACCGTGACGTCCTCGGGACCGCAGAAGATGGATCTGGACCAGATCGTCGGCACGCTGCGCCAGAACTGCTCGACCGTGAACCTGAAGCGCTTCGACGAGACCCGGGAGGTCCTGGAGGCCACGTTCGTCGTCGAGTTCGCCGGCTTCGCCGATCTTCACAGGACCAGGGCCGAGCTCCAGCGGCAGAACGACGCGGTGCAGATCACGTTCCTCGACGCCCGCGGGGTCGCCTGAAATGGATCTCTCCGCGTCGCCCCGCCAGCGGCGGTGGCAGCAGCTGACAAGCTCCGTGTCACGGGGTCGGGCGTCGCGTCTCGCGGCGATCCTCCTCGGCGCGGCGGCGGCCTTCCTGTTCGGCGCCTACGTCAACGAGAGCGGATTCTTCGGCAAGAACGTGAAGCCCATCCTGCAGGAGCGCTTGAGGATCGTGCCGCACGCCATCGCCGGGGTCTTCGCGCGCCCGGAACGGCTGGACATCGACATCAAGCAGGTCTACATGGATCGGCTGCGGGAGCAGCGAAGCCAGGCGCTCCGATCCGGGATCCTGATGACGCAGGCGAACGATCGGGTCCCGGCGACCATCCGTTGGAAGGGACGGGCGGTCAAGGTGGGTCTCCGCCTCAAAGGGGACTGGACCGATCACCTGGAGACGGAGAAGTGGTCGTTCCGCGTCACCGTGCGCGGCGGCGAGACCCTGCTCGGAATGCGCGAGTTCTCGCTGCAGCATCCGTGGACGCGCAACTACATCTACGAGTGGATCTACCACGCGGTCCTGAGACGGGAGGACGTCATCGCGCTCCGCTATCAGTTCGTGAACGTGGTCCTGAACGGCAAGGACCTCGGTGTTTACGCGCTGGAGGAGCACTTCGACAAGCTGCTCCTCGAAGCCAACCGGCGCCGCGAAGGCCCCATCGTCAAGTTCAACGAGGAGGCGCTGTGGGCCGATCGGCGTCGGCACGGTCTCGAGGGGGAGCAGTCGCCGACCGACCTGCAATCCTGGTTCTCCAGCACCATCGACGCCTTCAACATGAAGCGCATCGAGGAGGATCCGGCCCTGCGACAGCAGTTCGCCGCTGCGCGGAGTCTCCTCGAAAGGTTCCGATCGGGGGAGATCGGCGCCGGCCAGGTCTTCGACATCGCGAAGCTGGCGAGCTTCTTCGCCGTCTCCGACCTCCTGGGGGCGACCCACGGCGCCGGCCTGTGGCACAACCTGAGGTTCTACTTCAATCCGATCACCGCCCGGCTCGAGCCGGTCGGCTTCGACGGAGACGCCGGGTCGGAGATCTCGACGCTGCTCATCGAGGAGGGCAGCCGGGCCGGGGACCGGCGCAACTTCCACGCCCTGGTCTTCGCGGACGAGCAGTTCGTGCGGCGATACGTCGAGGCCCTGGAGCGCGTGTCCGCGCCCGGGTATCTCGAGGCCGTCTTCCGCGATCTCGGAAAGCCGCTGGCCGAGGCGCTGGCGATCCTGTACAGCGAGTGGCCTTCGTATCATTTCGATCGGGATGTGTTCCGCCTCAATCGGGAGCGCATCCGCAACGCCCTGAATCCGTCCAGGGCCCTGGTCGCCGCGGTGCGCCGTCGCTTTTCCGGGGCCGTGGAGCTGGAGCTGGCGAGCCTCCAGATCATGCCGGTCGAGGTCGTCGGGGTGTGGCAGAAGGGCCGCGCGCTGCTCGATCCCCAGGCCGGTGCGGTCATCCTCCCCGGCAGGCTGCGGGGGTCGCCCCCGGAGTGGAGGACGCTGAGCGTGGACCTTCACGGCCCCGGCGGGCCGAAGGCGGAGGAGGCGGGCGCCCTGACGGTGCGGTACCGGATCCCGGGGGCCGCAGCGATCCGGGAGGAGGAGGTGGCACCGGCGCCGCAAGCGGGCGCCGACTGCGACTGGACTGCGCTGACGCGCAGCGGCGGCAACGCGAGTACGTTCGCCTTCCTCTCGGTGGACGATCGGGGGCGGACCATCCGCGTCGCGCCCGGAACCTGGACTCTCGAGCGCTCCGTGGTCGTTCCCTCCGGATACGCCCTCGTGTGCGGGCCCGGCACCCATCTGGACCTGGTCCGTTCGGCGATGATCCTGTCGTACTCCCCCCTCCGCTGGGCCGGGAGCGAGGAGAACCCCGTGGTCGTCTCCTCGAGCGACGGCAGGGGCCGAGGTGTCGCCGTCCTCGGTGCAGGGGACACGTCGCTCCTCTCCCGCGTGTCGTTCAGGGGGCTCGCCAGCCCGGGGAACGATGCGTGCGGCCTGCTGGGGGCCGTCAACTTCTACGAGTCTCCGGTGCAGATGTCGCACGTCGAGTTCGCAGGCAATCAGTCCGAGGACGCCCTGAACATCGTGCGCTCCGGCTTCAAGATCGAGGACGCGGTGTTCAGCGGCAACCGGTCCGACGCCCTGGACATCGACTTCGGGACGGGCTCGATCACGCGGGCCGCCTTCCTGCACTGCGGCAACGACGCCCTGGACGTGTCCGGCTCCGAGGTCCGCGTCGAGGACATCGTCATCGAGGGCGCGGGCGACAAGGGCCTGTCCGCCGGAGAGGGAAGCCGGATGACGGTCCAGCGGGCCCGGGTGCGCCGGGCGGAGATCGGTCTCGCGAGCAAGGACCTCTCGGAGCTGGAGGTCCGCGGCCTCGACCTGGAGGAGTCGTCCCTGGGATTCGCGGTCTTCAGGAAGAAGCCCGAGTTCGGGCCGGCGGCGCTGTCCGCCTGGGACGTGCGCATGGCCAGGCTCGGCACCGGGTACCTGCTCGAGCGCGGCTCGCGCCTGAGCTTCGAAGGACAGGAGGTCGCGGCGAACGAAGAGCAGGTCCGCGACCTCTTGTACGGCGTGAAGTTCGGAAAGGCCAGCCGGTAATCGGAGCCGCCGGAAGAGAGCGCGCCGATGGAGACGTCCCCGCCGAGACAGGCCGCGCACCGGTACGAGCGCAAGTTTTCCGTTCCGGCCGGCGCGGAGGAGGCCGCGCTCCTCGCCATCAAGACGCACCCCGCTCTGTTCCGGGAGAAGTACCCGCCGCGCTCGGTGAACAACCTCTACCTGGATACGTGGGACCTGCCGTCCTACCGTGACAACCTCGCCGGCGTCCGCGACCGGCGCAAGGTGCGCATTCGCTGGTACGGAGACCTGTTCGGCCACATCCTCCGGCCGACCCTGGAGATCAAGATCAAGAGAGGGCTCGTCGGGGAGAAGACGGCCTATCCGCTCGGTCCGTTCCGCCTGGACCGGGAATTCGGCCGCCGGACGCTGAGACGGGTGATCCTGGAAGCCGGTCTGCCGGAGCCGATCCGCGCCGACCTGGCGGGCCGGGACGCGGTCCTGCTCAACCGCTACCGGCGGCGGTACTTCGAGTCGTTCGACCGGAGCTTCCGCCTGACCGTAGACGAAAGGATGGAGTACTACCGGGTGGACCGGTGCGAGAATCACTTCCTCTGCCGCGCGGAGGACCGCAGCGGGCTGATCGTGGAGCTGAAGTACCCGCCCGAATGCGATCGGTCCGCCGCGAGGATCTCGGAGTGGCTCTCCGCCCGCCTGACGAGGAACTCGAAGTTCGTCTGCGGGATCGAACAGGTGTACGGCCGGGCGGGGTCATGAGCGCGCCCGAAGAGGCACGGCGAGAGCGGGGAACGCGCGATCTGCTCGTCGTTCTGGCCGGTGCGTCGCTGGCCGGGACCATCCTGATCGCGGTGGGGCCGGGGCGCAGACCGGCGGCGGGCGACACCCCGGAGGAGGGCCGCGGCCTCACGCGGCCGCTGCGACTCGAGGTGACTTCGCCGGGCGCGTTCCGGGAGTTCCTGCTCGCGCTCCGCGTGCATCATTACCGCCCGCAGCCGCAAGGCGAGTCCGTCTACCGTGACGTCTACCTGGACACGGGCGACGGGACCCTCGCCCGCCGGCATTCGACCTTTCGCTTCCGCGAGAAGCTCCAGGGCGGAGGACAGGGCCGCTACTCCGTGCGCCTGACACAGGAGCCGTCGCCGGCCCGCGCGCAGCCGCAGGACAACGACGTCGCCAGCGATCTCGACGACGGCACCGGCGAGGCCATCGTCGCCGGCGACTGGCCGCGGGCCGCGACGGGCGCCTCGGATCCGAGCGCTCTCGAGCGCCTGCGCGCCGTCCTGGACGGGCTCGGGGTCGAGGCCGCGCGCCTCGAGCCCCGACTCGTCGGGGAGGTGCGGCGCCAGCGGTTCGACGTCACGGACAAGGGCCAGACCTGGTTCACCGTGGACCACGAGGTGCGGGTCGTCCGGCCCTTCCCGGCGTCGGAGGGGGCCGAGCCCGTGCGCTAGGAGGCGATCGTGATCGACACGACGCTATCCCGGGACGACCCGGAGCTGATCCGCAGGGTGCGGACGATGCGGCAGCTCGCGAGAATGGTGTACGGGATCCGGCCTTCGAGCCGCTCGCCGCACGACCGCGCCCTCGAAGCGCTCACGCTGGCCCGATCGCAGCCCGCGGCGACCCCCTGACAGGGAAGCCCCGGCCGCGCCGCTCGATCAGGGCCGTCGTCGGGCCCCGTGACGACGGCCATCCGCCCGCCCCTCGTAGAGCACGACCGCCGGGGCGCGCCGCGCCGGGTCAGCCCTCCCCGGCACCCGCTCGCGGCCCGAGCGATCCGCGACGGAGAGCTCGCGTCATTCCGGCGAACGCCGGAACGAAGCCGCCCGCAGGAGCTGGACCCCGGCTCCGGCCGGCGCCCGGGGGCGACCCCCGTCTCGAGAGCGGCCGATCAGCCGCGACGGGGGTGACGGGCTCGCTCGAGCGCAACGGGCGACGAGCCCGTCCACCCCACCGCCGCACGCTCGCGGGGGCGCGAGCCCCCGACTCTCACGGACACGCCACGATGAGCCTGTCGCGGTCCACGGCGACGAAGGGATCGTTCCAGCTGCCCTGGCCCGTGTCGTACCCGTCGCGCCAGAGGTACCAAAGGAGGTCGCCAGGCGGCGGCTCGTGCGAGTCCGTGAACGTGTTCCCGCCGTTGTCCTGCAGGCAGTCCGCCGCCCCCAGGCTCTCGACCCGGTCCAGCGTCGAGGAGGGCCCGAGCTGACCTCGAGCGAGATCGTAGTGGAGGCCGGCCCCGGCCCCCTTGGAGCTCGCCACGAGGGTCTGTCCGTCGGGCCCGATCGTCAGATGCGGCTCGTCCTCGAACGGGCAGCGGCCCGGGTCCTCGACGCGAAGCTCCTCGAAGGCGATCGCGCCGACCTCGTTCCCGAAAGCGTCGAGGAGGGGCACGGCCTGGCCCTCGGCGACGAAGGCTTCCCCACCGCTCGGCGGCAGGTCGTCGAGGGTCGCCGCGAAGCGGACCGGCGCTCCGGCCGCAAGCCGCCCCAGCGCGCCCGTGTCCAGCACGGCCCACACGTCGAGGAAGGCGCCCGCGGGAAAGTTCTCCGCCGGGGCGAGCGACTGGACCTGGCCGCTCGGCGCCTCGGTCTGCGACAGCCGCAGCGTCACGAGGCCGAGGCAGGCGGTCTCGCCGGGGTCGGCGGACGTGGCCGTGACCTTGGCGAGGAGCCACTGGACCAGGTCGCGGCCGTCGCCCGGGTCCACCGGGTTCCCCCGGACATGCCGGTACGGGCCCGCCAGCCGCAGCTCCGCCGTGCAGCCGCCGGGAACGAAGGGATCGAAGATCCTGACCTTCGCCTCCCATGACGTCTTCGCGCAGGACTCGCCCCCCGCGGGCATCGCCTCGCACGAGTTGTAGCCGCCGAGCTCGTACCGGAGATCGGAGATCTCGCCAGCCGGCTCGGAGTTCTCGTCGAACAGGAGCACTGCGGCGCCCGGCCGCGAGAGGTGGAGCGTGCCGGGGTGGGGCGGCGTGTCGCGGATCGGATTGCCGTCATCGGGCGAGGCGAGGACCCGCATGGCAGCCCCGCCCGTGAACCTCCCCTCGAACTCCGTGACGAGATCGAAGAACACGTCGAAGAACCCGGTGGCCGGATAGGTCGGCATGGGGTTGACGCTGCGGGTCTGCCCGGTCGAAGGCGGCGACGGCCTGGCGCTCAGGGTGAACTGCCCGAGGACGGGGTCCGAGCCGGCCAGCTCGAGCGAGACGATCGCAGTGTCGAAGAACTGCACCCCGGTCGCCGGGTCCCGCTGCGGGTCGTCCCGCTTCACGGTCGAGGGGCCGGAGGAGACGAGCTAGGCCGTGTAGCCCGTTTCGAACAGGGCGATCTCGTTCCGCATGCGCGTGTCGAAGCAGTCCAGGCCTCCGGCGGGGAACAGAGGATCGGCGTGGAGAAGCTCGTAGCGGACCGTCGCCCTCGGCTCCCCGCTCGCGGCGTCGTAGAGCGGGACGGCGGCCGGCTGCGGCGATTCGTAGGGCTCGTCGAGCGGCGGCAGCGCGCGGATCACCCTCTCCATGCGCAAGGGCTCCGCGTTGAACCACGTCTCGCCGCGCGAGGGGACGTGAAGCTCGATGAAGACGTCGAAGAACGCCTCGCCCTCGACGAGAGCACAGGTCACCGGGTCCTGCTGGATGCCGGCGATGGCCCCCAGCGACCGGCCGAAGCTCCCCAGGCGCAGCGCGACCGGGCCGAGGAGGAGGCTCTACCCGGACAGCGCGAGCTGCACCATCTCGGTGGCGATCGTGTCCCCGACCTGGTCCTGGCGGACCACGATGGTGTCGGGGAGCCCCTCGCTCGACAGGCGCACCACCTCGGGCGCGGCATCGCTCGCGAGGAAGTCGTCGAGCACGAGCTTCCCCGTCGAGGGGAAGACATCGGTGCCGCCCGGGATCGGAGGGCACCCCTCAGCCGCAGCGCGATTCCGGCAGCGCCAGCAACGTGACGGACGCGGCCAACAACCAAGCGTTCGGAACTCGTCGCCTCATGGCAGCCACCTCCCTTTCCGGACCCCCTCCGGGTTCCCTGAGGATCTGCCTCGTGGCAACGCTTCCGGAGTGTGCAGCGGACGGCCGGCGGGCAACGCGGGTGGCGTCGGTCGCGCCGTAAACCTACGACCAACCCGCGAATCCGACAAGCGGGGATCGCTCCCCGGCGGGCTCCCTCATGCGGTGGCGCCGGTGGCTCGCCGGCCGAGCACGCCGGCCAGGCGCGCGAAGCCGCGCTCGAGGCGGTCCGGCGGCGCCGCCGTGAAGCAGACGCGCACGTGGGTCGGGTACGGCCCGAAGCTGGGCCCGGGAGCCACGAACACCCCCTGCTCGACGCAGTCCTCGAGGAATCCGGCGAGCCCGCGGCCGTCGAGGCGCTCGGCGACGTCGAGGAACAGGAACGTGCTGCCCTCGGGCTCCTCCACGCCCAGCGCTGCCGCCGCCTTCTTGCCGAGATCGCGATAGGCCTCGCGCGCCCGCGCGACCCATGCGTCTCCGGCGCCGCCGAGCGCACGGAGGGCGGCGAGCTGCGAGGCGGTGGGGGCGCTGTAGAAGCTGTGCGTGGCGACCTTGCGAACCTCCGCCATCGCTGCCGGCGGGCCGACGACGAAACCGCATCGGTTCCCCGCCATGCCGAACGCCTTCGAGAAGGAGTGGGCGGAGAAGGTGCGCTCGGGCGCGATCGGCCAGGCGTACCGGTGCTCGCCTCGGTAGACGTAGTCCTCGTAGACTTCGTCCGAGAGAACCCAGAGCCCGCGGCGTGCCGCCCACTCCACCAGGGCGGCGATCCAGGAGGGGGGGATGAAGCGGCCCGTCGGGTTGTTCGGGCTGCTCAGGTAGACGGCGACGGTCCGGCGCGTCCTTCGCGCCTCGACCACCTCGACGGCGGATTCGCGATCGGTCGCCACCCCGATGAACGGGACCACGACCGGCGCGCCGTGGAACGACCGGACGATGCCGTCAATGAGCGGCCAGTGTGGGCCGAGGATCAGGACCTCCTCGCCCGGCGAGACGATCGCTCCCACCGCCGCTCCGAGCGCCCCCGTGGCCCCGGCCGACACGAGCAGGTGGTCCCTCTCGATCCGAACCCCGAGCCTCGCGCGCATCCGCTCCACGATCGCGTCGAGGAGGGCGGGAAGGCCGTGAGGCGGAGCGTACCGGTGCATGCCCGGATGCTCTTCCACGGTGAGGTCCTGCATCCTGCAGCCCTCGGCCGGCTCCATCCACGTGTCCCCGACGTGCAGCGGGTAGACCTCGCCGGCGTGCGTCTCGAGCCGGTCGGCGAGACTCGAGAACACGGAGCCGCGGATGCGCGAGACCGAAGAGGCGAGCGAGGGATGGCGGGGCATCGGGTTCCCCCGGCAGCAGGCGGGGAAAGTGTAGCCGAGACCGCCTCTCCCCTTCGCCTCGATGGGAGGCAGCGGGACGACTATCCTGTCCGGCGGGGAGACGCCCGATGCCGCGCGCGATCCGGATCCACCGCTACGGCGGGCCGGAGGTGCTCCAGTGGGAGGAGGTCGAGGCCCGCTGTCCGGGACCCCGCGAGGTGCTCGTTCGGCAGACTGCGGTCGGCGTGAACTTCATCGACGTCTACCACCGCACGGGTCTCTACCGGCTCCCGCAGCTTCCCGCGATCCTCGGGCGGGAGGCGGCCGGGGTCGTGGTCGCCGTCGGAGCCGGCGTTCCGGACGTTCGCGTGGGCCAGCGTGTCGCCTACGTGCTCGCGGCCGGAGCGTACGCGGAGGAGCAGGTCGTCGCCGCGGACAGGCTGGTCGTGCTCCCCGAGGATGTCTCCGATCGGCAGGCGGCGGCGGTGATGCTGAAGGGCCTGACCGCCCACTACCTTCTGCGTCGCACCTATCGGGTCAAGCCGGGCGACACGATCCTCTTCCACGCGGCGGCGGGCGGGGTGGGGCTGCTCGCCTGCCAGTGGGCGAAGAGGCTCGGGGCCACCGTCATCGGCACCGTCGGCTCCGAAGAAAAGGCCGAGCTCGCCCGCTCCCATGGCTGCGACCATCCGATCGTGTACACGAAGGAGAACTTCGTCGAGCGCACGCGGGAGATCACGGGCGGCCGCGGCGTGGCCGTCGCCTACGACTCGGTGGGACGCGACACCCTCGCGGGCTCGCTCGACTGTATCGCGCCGCTGGGCCTGCTCGTGAGCTTCGGCCAATCGAGCGGTCCGCCGCCTCCCCTGCCGCTGCACGTTCTCGCGGACAAGGGCTCCCTCTACGTCACGCGTCCGACGCTCGCCACCTACATCGCCCGCAGGGAGGACCTGCTGGCCGGTGCGCAGGAGCTGTTCGAGGCGGTCAGGAGCGGCGCGGTCCGCGTGGAGATCGGTCAGCTCCACCCCCTCGCGGAGGCGGCTCGAGCCCACGAGGCCCTCGAGGCGCGCCGCACCGTGGGGTCCACGGTGCTGCTTCCATGACGGCGAAGCGGACGCGGTCGGATCGCGACGCGCGAGCGGGCGTGTTAGATTCCGTTCCGGGCGCCAGGTGCTGCCCGATCGGCGAGGAGAGCGATCCCATGAAGGACATCGTCCGCGAGAAGTACGCCGAGGCCGCCCGCAGGGCCGGGGCAGGTGGGGCCCCCTGCTGTGGGGGTGGGGACGACCCCGCCTGCGACCCGGTCACGCGCGACCTCTACGATCCGTCGGAGACCGAGGGGCTCCCCTCCGAGGCGGTGGCGGCCTCGCTCGGCTGCGGCAACCCGACCGCTCTCGCCGACCTGAGGCCCGGGGAAACCGTGCTCGACCTCGGCTCGGGCGGCGGGATTGACGTCCTCCTGTCGGCGCGGCGCGTCGGCCCGGACGGCTTCGCCTACGGGCTCGACATGACCGACGAGATGCTCGAGCTGGCGCGCCGCAACCAGGAGGCCGCGGGCGTGACCAACGCCGCGTTCCTCAAGGGCGACATCGAGGACATCCCGCTGCCTGACGCCTCGGTGGACGTGGTCGTCTCCAACTGCGTCATCAACCTCTCGGCGGACAAGGATCGCGTCCTGCGCG
>JBBIHW010000056.1:0-12432 GCA_037446795.1 Acidobacteriota bacterium | reverse complement strand
CAGCCGGAGCCGCAGACGCTGCAGTTCGTCCGGTTCAGCCGGCTCGACCGCGTCCTGCACGCCCTCATGATCGTCAGCTTCATGAGCCTGGCGCTGACCGGATTGACGCTCAAGTTCTCCTACACGGGCTGGGCGGTCGTCCTGTCGCGGGCGCTCGGGGGCTTCGAGACCGCGGGCTACATCCACCGGACCGCGGCCGTTCTGATGTTCGGCATCTTCGCGACTCACCTCTGGGGGCTGGGCCGCCGCAAGAGGCGCGAGTACGGGTCCTGGCGCGCGATGCTGCTGGGGCCGGACACGATGCTCCCCAC
This sequence comes from Acidobacteriota bacterium, assembly GCA_037446795.1. Classification (GTDB taxonomy): domain Bacteria; phylum Acidobacteriota; class Polarisedimenticolia; order Polarisedimenticolales; family JBBIHW01; genus JBBIHW01. The sequence goes on along the minus strand of JBBIHW010000056.1, from coordinate 12,121 downwards.
GCGACAGGACGTGCGGGAGTTCCTGGGCACGATGCGGTGGTTCGTGGGGCTGGGGCCGCGGCCGCGCTACGGGCGCTGGACCTACTGGGAGAAGTTCGACTACTTCGCGGTGTTCTGGGGGATCGCCGTCATCGGCTCCACGGGCCTCATTCTCTGGTTCCCGGTGCAGTTCACGCGGGTCCTCCCGGGCTGGTTCATCAACGTCGCGACCATCGTCCACAGCGACGAGGCCCTGCTCGCCACCGGCTTCATCTTCACGGTCCACTTCTTCAACACGCACCTGCGGCCGGAGAAGTTTCCGATGGACGTGACCATCTTCACGGGCCGCATGTCGCTGGCCGAGCTGAAGCGGGACAAGCCCCGCGAGTACGACGCCCTGGTCTCGAGCGGAAGGTTGGAGGAGTTCCTGGCGGTCCCGTATCCGCCCGTCGTCGTGCGGGCGATCCGCGCTTTCGCCTGGACGGCGCTGGCCGTGGGCTTCGGCTTCGTGGCGTGGATCGTGTACGCGATGGTGTTCGCGTACCGGTAGCGAGAGCCGCCGGCGGGGCGCCGGGCTTCGCCCGCGTCGCGTGCACGGGCGGGGGTTCCCTTCGGGGGATGCCGGATGGGCTTCAATGCTGCCAGCGCCGGTTCGCGGTAAGTTCTGACCGTCCGGCGCGAGGGCAGCACCCTTGGAGCCCAAACGCAACACTCACCGCCGCCCGCTCGCGGTGCTCCTCGCGCTCGCCGCGACCGTTCCGTTCCTGGCGCTGGCCGCCCCGACGGGGCCGAGGGGAAGCCTCTCGGGCGGAGCCCGGTTCCTCCACCTCAAGGTCGCGGAGTTCGACCCCCTGGCGGGCCTCCCGCCGCTCTCCCCGGCGCTGCGGCTGGATGCCGAGCCGCCCTCGGGAATCTTCGTACTGCAGCTCAGGGAAAAGGCGACGCCGGCGCTCGTCGCGCGGCTCCGTGCCGCCGGGGCGGAGCTTCTCGAGTATCTCCCCGAGGGAGCCCACATCGTCCGGCTCCCTGAAGGGGCCGCCGCTGGTTTGCGGAGGATGCCGGAGACCCGGTGGCTGGGGCCGCTGCAGCCGGGGTGGAAGCTCGCGCCCGATCTCGGAAGGAGGCCGTTCCGAGACCCAGAGCGGCGCTCGCGGGGGCTCCTGAGCGTGACGGCGGACCTGTTCGCGGGCGAGGACCCCGAGCGAGCGGCTGCGGCCGCCCGTGTCGCGGGGGCGGAGGTCGTGCAAGTGATGCGCTTCGGCCGCTACGCGCGTCTCAAGCTTCGGGGCAGCCCCGAGGTCCTCGGCCGCGTGGCCCGTGTGGATGCGGTCTCCTGGATCGAGGAGGTGGGGGAGATCACGCCCCGCAACAACACGACGCGCTGGGTCATCCAGAGCAACGTTCCCGGGGTGACGAGCGTCTGGGAGCACGGCATTCACGGCGAGGGACAGATCATCGGGCACATAGACGGCCGGCTGGACGTCAGCAGCTGCTTCTTCAGGGACCCCACCGACAACACTCCGGGCCCGTCCCACCGCAAGGTGGTCGCCTACCGTTCGAGCACCGGTCCGGGGTCGGACAGCCACGGCACCCACACGGCCGGCACGGCAGTCGGGGACCAGGCGCCCATCACCGGGGGCCTCGACTCCAACGGGAACGCGTACGGCGCCCGAATCTCTCACTCGAACGTCAACGACATCACCGGTTCGGGAATCCAGCCCTCGAACCTGTACGACTACCTGGCCGCTGCCCACGAGGACGGGGCCCGGGTCCATACGAACTCCTGGGGCGACGACGGAACGACCGCGTACACGACCTGGTGCGTGGACATCGACCGCTTCTCGTGGGACCACGAGGACTCCCTCGTCATGTTCGCGGTGACGAACCTTTCGACACTCAAGAGCCCCGAAAACGCCAAGAACTGCCTCGCCGTGGGGGCGTCGGACAACGGAACATGGGCGGGCGACTTCTGCGCGGGGGGCCGAGGCCCCACGAGCGACGGGAGGCGGAAGCCCGACATTTTCGCCCCGGGCTGCTCCATCGTCTCGGCGCGGTCCGACCTCGGTTGCGCCACGACGGCCATGACGGGGACCTCCATGGCGTCCCCCGCCGTGACGGCTGCAGCGGCCCTCGTGCGCCAGTACTACGAGGAAGGCTGGTATCCGTCTGGAACCAGGAACGCCGCCGATCGCCTCGTCCCGAGCGGGGCCCTGGTGAAGGCGACTCTGCTCAACTCGGCCGTGGACATGACCGGAATCTCCGGCTATCCGAGCGACGAGGAGGGCTGGGGCCGGGTGCTCCTCGAGAGGGCGCTCCACTTCCAGGACGACGCGAGAGCCCTTTCGGTCATGGCGGACGTCCGCAATGCGGACGGCCTGTCCACGGGCCAGGCGGCCACTTATCGGCTCGACGTCACCGGGTCGAGCGAGGCCCTCCGCGTGACGCTGGTCTGGACCGAGCCCCCCGCATCGTTACTCGCCTCGAAGGCCACCGTGAACGACCTGGACCTCGAGGTCGTTTCACCCTCCGGGACCACCTACCTGGGTAACGTCATCGATGCGACCACGGGCCTTTCCCTTCCGGGCGGCTCGGCGGATACAAGGAACAACGTCGAGATGGTCCTCCTGGCCTCGCCCGAGGTCGGTGAGTGGACCGTGCGAGTCGTGGGCAGCGCCGTCAACCAGGGAACTCAAGGGTACGCGCTCGTGTCCACGGGTCAGGTCGGGGCCTCCGCCCTCGGGAGCCTCCGCTACGAGAGCCACCAGGTCCAGGACTCACCTCCCTTCGGGAACGACGACGGCATCCTGGACCCCGGCGAGACGGCGACGATACGCGTTGTTCTCCACAACACGAGCTCGGAAGCCATCGGCGGGATCGCCGGCGTCCTGTCGAGCAACCTGCCAGGTCAGATCAAGATCACGCGCCAGCTGGCTTCCTATCCTGACCTGCCGGCGGGTGCGAGCGGCAGTTCGTTCTCCCCCCACTACCGGCTGACGGCGGCGCCGGACCTGGCCTGCGGCACGCGAGCCCGGTTCCGGGTGGACACGAGCTCGAGCGAAGGGCAGGGTTCCACGACCTTCCGGCTCGACCTCGGGAGGACCCACGAGGACTACCCGGCCCCCGGGCTGCCCCTGCCGATCCCCGAACTTACCTCGAGCCCCCTCGAGTCCAGCTTGGACGTCCCCGACGCTTTCACCGCCAGGGATGTGAACGTGCAGCTGGATGTCGGCCACGGAGACGTGGGCGAGCTCGTGGTGACGCTGCGCTCACCATCGGGGACGACGGTCACCCTTCACAATCGCAGCGGCGGAGGGACGCAGGACATCACGACGGTCTACGACCGGGAGCGTCAGCCTGACGGGCCCGGGACGATGAGCGACTTCGACGGTGAGCCGGCGCAGGGGAGGTGGAGCCTCAGCATTGACGACAGGGTCGGAGGGGCGACGCCGGAGGGCACGCTGAGGAGCTGGACGCTCGAGCTCGAGGCCACCGATTCCATCTCGTGCACTCCACTCGCGTGCGCGGATCCCGTGCCGGGCGAGGTTCCGCCGGCCCTCGTCCTTGCCAAGGAGAGCGGCGCTGACCTGAGGTTCACCTGGCCCGAGGTTCCGGGAGCCTCGAGCTACCGGGTCTGGCAGTCGCCCGGGCCCGACTTTTCCGCGGCAGAGATGCTGGTCGGGACGGCGACGGACACGACGTTGCTCGACACCGGAGCCCTATTGGAGCCGACGTCCTGGTTCTACGAGGTCCGCGGCGTCAACTCCTGCGAGTGGGAAGGGCCCTGAGCGACCTCTCCGCCTGAACGTCAGCGGCCATGTGCTCGATCGGCATGGTCGGCAACCTCTACGTGCGGCCCGGATCGGGGGGATCGTGACCTCGTTCCTGCTGGAGATGATGGTCTACCCCGCGGCCTACAAGCTGTGGTCCCTGAGGCCCGGTGGGCTTCTCGCGAGCGGAGTCGCGGCCTTTCACCGGCCATCGGTCCGCGAGCCCGCGGGTGCCGTCGCGCGCTCGTCGAACGTGGAATCCCGGGATGGCATCCCCCGCCAGCCACCTTTGCCCCGTTTCGGGGGAACAGCGAGATGGCGGTCGCGGTCGTGACGAGAGCTCCGCGGATCCAGTGCTCCCCCACGAGCGAGTAGAAAACACACCCCGGGAAGGAGGTGGAGGCAAGACCACGCACGGATCGCAGGAATGCAATCGCGGCCTCGCTATTGTCACGAACGTCATTCTGCAGGGAGGTACACGCACGAAGCGACGCACCGGAACGCCGCGACGGGGAGTCATGGCGCTCGACCGGAATGGCATCGCGTTTGCCATCCGAGCGGGAGGCGCGACTTGCCCAGCGGTGGCCGGCTGCCCCGACGGGAGGCGGCCCAAGGGAGGGACCGCCCGATGGGATCGCCTTCGTTTCGGGGGCTGTCTACGCCACCCGGCCGCCACATCTTGCGACCCTCGACCTCCGACGCGCGTCCCCTCCCGCCAGCCCTCGACAAGAGCCTGACCGGGAAGCGCGCGGCTTCGGAGCAGCCCCTGGGCTCGTCGCCCCGCGACAAACCTCCGGCGCGAGACCCGGGGAGCCCGCGTCCTACCCGCGACCTGGACCGAGCGCCCACGCCCGCCGGCGAGGCAAAGGCCGCCGGTCGGGCTGAACGTGCGCACACGGATGACAACCCCCCGCTCGAGAAAGTGCAGCGCTTCCGCAGGTGCGAGCGGATGCTGCACTGGGCGATCGCCGTTCCCTTTCTCCTCTGCGCGGCGAGCGCCATCGTCCTGGTTCTCGTCTACAATCTCCACCCGCTTCGCCCCCACCGGGCTCTGTTCTCGTGGATCCATCGGCTGTCAGGTGCGTGCCTGGTCACGATTCCCGTCCTGGTCGTGTTCCGAAACCGGCGGGATCGCACGACCTATCTCGAGAACGTTCGAGAGGCCTGGAGCTGGGGCCGCGATGACCTGAGGTGGCTGTCGCTTCAGGTTGCGGCGGCCGCCGGTCGCGAGGTCACGCTGCCCGAGGCGGGGAAGTTCAACGCGGGACAGAAGATGAATCTGATGATGGTCATGCTGGCGTGGCCCCTTCTCGCCGCGACGGGGGCGACGATCTGGCTCGCGGACGTCCCGTTCGTTGCCTGGATCTTCCACTTCCTCGTGGCCACCATCGCCCTGCCCATCGTCGCAGGGCACATCTACCTGGCCGTGATCCACCCGGGCACCCGCAAGGGGCTGCCCGGGATGATCACGGGCTTCGTGGACCGAGAGTGGGCGAGGCATCACTATCCCCGCTGGTATCGAGAGCGCTTCGGCAGCCGTTCTGGAGTCGGGATCGGCGGGGGAGGGAGCCGCCCGTTGGAGAGTGGCGACCTTAAAAGATTCGAGGCGCCCGCCGGACGCCGCGACGACCCGTTGCAGAGGCCGGCCAGGATCCACTGCAGCTCGTGCGGGGGAGAGCAGGTGCTGGCTTCCTGGGCGACGCTGCTCGACAGGCTCCTCGCCGCGGAGCCGCTGCTCTGCCCGCGGTGCGGCGTCGAGATGACCACCGTCAGGCCCGTCGTCTCCGAGCTGGACCTGGTGGGTCCGATCCTCGAGCACCTGGAACGGAAGGCCTGGGGTGGCCCACCCGGGCCCGCGTCGGACGCAAGCGCCCGGCACGGGAGCGGGCGGTCCTCTGGCACCACCCAGGAGAAGCAGGGCCCGCCGGCGCCAGCGGCGCGCGGTCGCGACGCGGTCGGCTCGGGTCCGCTGGTCGGAGCGATGGCGCGGCGGGACTGGATCGAAAACCCCGAGACGGCGGTCGAGGGTCGGCCGCACGAGTGCGGTTCGAACTCGGTCGTGCAAGAACTGCGACGCGTTTATGCCGGCCATCGGGGGTTCCCCGATGATGCACGACGACGGCTTTCCGACGTTCCGCGCCTGCAGAAGGAACGAGGCATCGATCCGCGGTGACTCGGCGCGCCTCGATCCAGATTGCCGACCACGATCGTGCGATCGAAGCGTCCTCCCGCGTTGCGGTCTCGTAACGCGGGAGATCGTTGCCCCGCGAAGATCCCGGGATCGCGGCTCAGCGCTCCCGCCGCCGGGCCACGGAACCTGTATTCGAGGCATTGGTATCGGCCTTGCTGAAAGTGCCAGGCGCCGCCTTCTTCAGGGAGTGGAACGGAGAGAACACATGCGAGCGACGATTCGCCCACAGGATGACGGGTCGAGGCGCCGCCGCGGGCTCGCGGCAGCGATCGCCGCGGTCCTGTTCCTCGCGGCGGGCTGCCAGCGGGCCGATCCGCTGTCCCCGCCGAACCAACCCCCGGTCGCACTGGCCTCGGCGAGCCCGACTGTGGGCGCGCCTCCACTGGCGGTCAGCTTCACCGGGACCGGCAACGATCCCGACGGTACGATCGCGTCGTACGCCTGGACGTTCGGCGACGGCGGAAGCTCGTCCAAGCAGAACCCTTCCCACACGTACCAGACCGCAGGGAGCTACACCGCGACCCTCACCGTCACGGACGACCGGGGAGCCACCGGCTCGGCGAACGTGGCGATCACCGTGGGATCGAACCAGCCGCCGGTTGCGCAGGCAGGGGCGACACCGACGTCCGGCGACGCTCCGCTCACGGTCGCCTTCACCGGAACCGGCAGCGATCCCGACGGTACGATCGCATCGTACGCCTGGACCTTCGGTGACGGTGGCGCCTCCACCGAGCAGAACCCTTCCCACACGTATCTGTCAGGAGGAAACTTCGTCGCCACCCTGACCGTCACGGACGACCAGGGAGCGACCGGTACGGCCAGCGTGGCGATCTCCGTCGTCTCTTCCAACCCGGCGCCCGTCGCGGACGCGGGACCGGACCAGACCAACCTGGACCCCGGCGGGTCCGTGACGTTGAACGGGACCGCTTCCTACGATCCCGACGGGGGGGACCTGACCTACCGCTGGGTCCAGACCGGAGGGCCGGCCGTGACGCTCTCCCGTGCCGATACCGCGACCCCTTCGTTCACGTCGCTGCCCTCGACCACCGCGACGTACACCTTCCAGCTCACCGTGACCGATGACGGAGTCCCGCCCTCGAGCGGCCAGGACTCGGTGAACGTCTCGACGCGGGTCACGTACGTCAACACGACGAAGGCTCTCATGGACGACCGAGGCAAACAGCCGAATGGGACCGAGCTCGGGTGCACCGGTTGCCACTATCCGGGGGGGAAGAGCCCCTCGCTCACGACCTACATCGAGGTCTACAACAACCGGTCCAAGGTCAAGTCGAAGATCGCGCCGGGCGCCTCCATGCGGAAGTACCTGCTCACGGGCGAGCCGGAGATCATCACGAGCTGGATTGACAACGGCGCGCCCGAGCAGAACTGAGGGAGCGCGGCTTCGGCCGACGCGAGCCGTGCGGCGCGGTGGTCCCATCGGCCGGAGCCTCGTCCTGGGAGGGGCGGGTTGCAGGATCCGCGGCGGCGCGACGTCGTCGCCTGGCTGTCCGCTCGGACGGGAGCATCCCGGCGATGGGACGGCCTTTCGTAGGCCTCGCGCGGGGGGCCGGACCGATGCATCCCTCGGCCCTGTGTTGGCGCGCAATCCCGCGCCTCGTGCGTCCTCTCGCGCTCGCGTCGCTCCTGCTGAGCCTCGGGTTGCCGGCGCGCGGTCAGGTGTCTCCCGGCCCGCTTGCACGCCCGCACGAGAAGCTGGACTCGACCCTCCAGTGCCTCGTCTGCCATGGCCAGGGCAAGGCGTCCCTGCGGGAGCGATGCCTCGCCTGTCACGAGGAGATCGCCTGGCTCGTGCAGCGCCGCCTCGGCCTGCACGGCATGGAGGGTCGAGAGGACTGCTCGCGGTGCCACGAGGAGCACGCCGGCCGCGACGCCGCACTGATCCGCTGGGAGGCGGGCGGCCCCGAGGGCTTCGACCACGTCCAGGCCGGATGGCCCCTCGAAGGCAGGCATGCCTCGGTTCGGTGCCGCGAGTGCCACAAGCTCGAGTTCACGGTCTCGAAAGCCGCCAGGCTCTCGAAGCGCAGGGACCGGGGCGCCGGTTGGATCGGCCTCGACCGCGAATGCGTGTCCTGCCACCTCGACGTACACCGGGGGACGCTCGGCCGGGACTGCCGGAAGTGCCACGACACGAGGGCGTGGAAGCCGGCGGTGGAGTTCGACCACACCGAGACCGACTACCCCCTGACCGGCAAGCACGCGCAGGTCGAATGCAACAAGTGCCACATGGCCCCGTCTCTGGCGCTCCCACTGGACGCGGCAGGCCGCCCCACGCCTCTCTACAAGCCCCTCCCCCACGGCGAGTGCAGCGCCTGCCACACCGACCCCCACGGGTCGCGGCTCGGCCCCGCGTGCTCGCGATGCCACGTCACCGAGTCCTTCGCGCGCACCGACCCGAAGAGATTCGACCACGACCTGACCCGCTACCCCCTGCGGGGCCGTCACGCGACCCTGGAGTGCTCCCAGTGTCACGACCGCAGGACGGCCTGGGGGAAGAAACCTCCCTTCGCGACCTGCGGCTCGTGCCACAGCGATCCCCACGCAGGGCAGGGAACGATCGCCGGCAAGGCGGTGGACTGCGCCGCCTGCCATCGTGTCGAGGGTTTCCGGCCCTCGACCTACACCGTCGCCGAGCATCAGCGGTCGGCCTACCCGCTCGAGGGACAGCACAGCAAGGTCCAGTGCGCGGGCTGCCATCTCAAGAACCCGTCTCGCGTTCCGGTCGAGAAGCTCGGCACCGCCAGGGTCCTCCTGCGGCCCGCCCATGCGCGTTGCCGGGACTGCCACGAGGACGCCCACGGGGGCCAGCTCCTGAAGCGGCCGGACCAGGGAGCCTGCGAGTCCTGCCACACGGTGAGCGGCTGGAGGCCGAGCACCTTCACCGCGAAGGACCACGCGATGTTGAAGCTCGCCCTCGAAGGACGCCACGCGAACATCAAGTGCGCCGCCTGCCATGGGCCCTCCCGGAAAGGGCTCCCGGCGCTCCCCGGTCCTGGGAAGCTGGGCAGCGCCCGTGTGGCGCTCGTTTCCCTGGACTCCGCGTGCGCCTCCTGCCACCTGGACCCCCACGGCGGCCGGTTCGGACCCGGCGGCGCGCGCCCGAAACCGGAAGGGTGCCTCGCATGTCACGACGTCCGCGCGTTCCGCCCCTCCACCGTGGACGCGGAGGCGCACCGCGCGTTCGCCTACCCGCTCGAGGGGGCCCACAGCGCGACGCCTTGCGACGCGTGCCACGAGGACCTCAAGGCCCCGCCATCGAGATCGAGTCTGCTTCTGGCCGCTGGCGCCGCTCGTCCGATGACGCTGGCGACGCGGAGCCAGCGCTGCGAGGGGTGCCACTCGAGCCCGCACGGGGAGCAGTTCGCGCAGAGGCCGGATCGCGGCGCCTGCGAGAGCTGCCACGGGGAGGGCGCGTTCAGACCTGCGGACCGCTTCGACCACGACCGGGACGCGAGGTTTCCGCTCGAGGGAGTCCACGCGCGCGTGAGATGCGACCGCTGTCACGCCACGGTGACGGACCCATCGGGCAGAGCGATGACCATCTACAGGCCGGTCGCCAGGGAATGCGCGGGCTGCCACGGGAAGGATTCCCCTCGACGCGCGGCATCCGCCGTCGCGCCGTTCGAAGCTCGCGCGCGCCTGCGACCGACCGCGGGACGGGGAGGGTCTTCCCGATGCGCTGCTGGATGAGATTCGCTCGTGCCTGCCGCAGGTTCCTCCCAGCTCTCGTCGTGGCGCTGGCGCTGGACCCGGTGCCACGGGCCGCGGGCCCGGAGGCGCGCGCGGACAACCCCCACGGTCCGAAGGTGGGAGAATGCGGGACATGCCACGGGCCCGAAGGCTGGATCCCGGTGAGGATCGCCCCGAGCTTCGATCACTCGAAGCTCGGGTTTGCGCTCCATGGCGCCCACTCGCAAACGAGCTGCCGCGGCTGCCACCTCTCGCTGGTGCTGGAGGATGTGCCCGTCGCCTGCGCGTCCTGCCATGCCGACGTTCACCAGGACGAGCTGGGCAATGACTGCGCCCGTTGCCACACTGCGCGGAGCTTCATTGACCGTACCCGCATGGCGCGAGCCCACCTGCTCACCCGGTTCCCCCTCACGGGGGCCCACTCGGGTCTGGACTGCGAGGACTGTCATCGGCCCGGCGTCCAGGGAACGCGCGTCTATGTCAACCGTCGCGCGGAGTGCGAGGCCTGTCACCTGGACGACTACCTCGCGACCACGGATCCGGACCACCAGGCCCTCGGCTTCTCCCGCGACTGCACCCAGTGCCACGTGACGGTCGCCTTCCTCGGCGCCCGCTTCCCGGACCATGACGCCCTCTTCTTCCCCATCTACTCCGGCACCCACCGCGGCAAGTGGACGTCGTGCTCGGACTGCCACGTGAACCCGAGCAACCGCGCGGACTTCTCCTGCTTCTTGGGCTGCCACGCGCACTCGGACGAGACGAAGGTCACCAACCAGCACCAGGGCGTCTCCGGGTTCTCGTACGACAGCTCGGCCTGCTACGGCTGCCACCCTCAGGGGAAGAAGCCGTGATCCGGTCGCTCCTCGTTCGAGGGTCCGTCTCGGTGGCGCTCCTCGTCGCGGCCGCGGGAGCGGCCCTCGGGGAGGAGCCCTCCGCCCCGGCGACCGCCCGCGTCACCTACCTGACGGGCGCGTCGGCCTACGTAGACGCCGGGCGCGAGGAGGGGGTGCGGGAAGGCGACACGCTGGAGGTCGTTCGGGAGGGGCGCGTCGTCGCGACCTTGAGGATCACGGCCGTCTCGGCCCATCGCGCCTCGGGCGCCGTCGAGAACGCCACCACGACCCTGGTCGTGGGCGACTTGGTTCGTTACACGCCCCGGCGGGCCTCGACAACGGACGCCGCGGCCCCCCCGACGGCGGAGCCGGGCTCCACGGAGATGCGTTCTCCCCCGGGCAGGAAGCGAGGTCCCGGCTTCCGGGGCCGGGTGGGGATGCGCTACGCGGCGGTGCGGGACCGCTCCGGGAACGGCAACGGCTTCTCCCAGCCGGCGCTCGACGTCCGGCTGGACGGCTACGCGCTCGGTGGAGGGCCTCTGGACCTGGTCGTGGACGCGCGAGCGCGGCGCACCTACCGAACCTCTCCGGAGGGCGCCGCAGAGACCGAGGGGCGCACGCGACTCTATCGGTACGCCCTCACGTATCGCCTCCGGGGCGAGCGACACCGGATCACGGTGGGGCGCCAGTTCGCGCCTGCTCTGGCGGGTCTCAGCATTTTCGACGGCGTGCTGTACAGCGCGGACGGCGAGCGATGGGGCGGCGGCGTTTTCGCTGGCCTCCAGCCGGATCCTTCGGATCTGGGTTTCTCGGCCGACATCCAGGAGTATGGCGGCTACGTCGTCGTCCACGGACGGCCGCAGGCGCCGAGACGCTGGTCGCTGACCACCGGGATCGTCGGCTCCTACACCCGGGGAACCGTGAACCGGGAGTTCCTCTACGTCCAGGCGCACTACCACGGCCCCCGCCTCTCGGGATTCATGTCCGAGGAGGTGGACTACAACCGCGAGTGGAAGGCGAGCGAAGCCGGGGAGCCCACCTTCTCCGCGACGGGGGGATTCGTCAGCCTCCAGCTCCGCGCCGGCGAGAACGTCACCCTCTTCGGGGGGTACGACGGCAGGCGAAATGTCCGTCTCTACCGGGACCGCGTGAACCCGGCGATCGAGTTCGACGACAGCTACCGGCAGGGGGCCTGGGGCGGCGTTTCCCTCCGATTCGCAGAGCGCTTTCAGGTGGCAGCGGAAGGCCGCACGAGCCACGGCGGAGCGATGGGGAACGCGGATGCGTATTCGATGAGCTTCCGGGCAGGGGGCTTCACCCGGGTCCTCCTCGAGGTGCAGGCGCGGAGCACGCGCTACACCAACTCCGGCAGCGAGGGCTGGCTCCATGCGCTCGGGGCGGGCGTGAACCTCGGCTCGCGCTCGCGCCTGGAGCTGTCCGGAGGCAGCATCGAGGAGACGAGCCTCGTCGATCCCTCGATGGGCAGGAGCCAGAAGTGGTTCGGCCTCGACCTCGATCTCGGCCTCGGCCGCGGCTGGTACCTCTCCCTCTCGGCAGAGCGGAACGAGGGAAGCTCCGAGAAGAACGACCAGGTTTAAGCGAGCGTCACTTACCGGTTCTGAGTGCGATGAACTCGCCGGTCC
>JBBIHW010000055.1:10082-12529 GCA_037446795.1 Acidobacteriota bacterium | reverse complement strand
TAGAGCCTGCGCACGCGCTCCAGGGCGACCGCCGCCTCCTCCGGGTCGTCCCCGAGCGCCGGAAGCGCACCGCAGCCGGCCATCCCCGCGAGCAGCCCCGCCGCGGCCAGACCCGCGGCAGCCCGCCTCCACCCCGCGCGCCGCGCGAGCGGCATCAGCATCAGCCCCAGGGAGGCCACGACGCACAGCTTGGCGAACGCGTCGCGGCTTCGCGCGTAAAGCGTCACGCCCCCGGGCGACAGCGGCACCTCCGCGATCAGGACCCCGGCGTCCATCGTCGTCCGACCGCGCTTGCCCCGCAGGACGCTCCTCGCCCGCCCCTGCGCGTCCACGATCGCCGAGATCCCGGTGTTCCCGCACCGCACGTACGGCACGCGGTTCTCGATGGCCCGCATCATGGAAATCCGCAGCATCTGCTCCTGGATCGGTCCGCCCAGCTCCCCCTCGCTCGTCGGGTTCACGAGGAAGCGGGGCCCGAGCCTGGCCGTCTCGCTGGCGATCGGCGGGTAGACGTGCTCGTGGCACAGGACGACGCCGAAGGGGAGGGGCTCGCCGTTCCACGGGAGGTGGAGGAGGCCGGGACCCCCGGCAACGCCGATGCCCGCGGAGCCCCAGACCCTCCGCACGAGCGCGCGCTGGAGGCGCTGGAGCGGCGGAGCGACGCGGCCGAGCAGGTCGTCGAACGGGAGCACCTCGGTCCACGGGAAGAGCAGCCGCTTGCGGTAGGTCCCGGCGAGCTCACCGTCCTGGCCCACGAGGATCGCGACGTTGTAGGCCCGGCCCGGGGTCGTCTCCGAGCGCTCGATCGCACCGAGCAGCAGGTGCGCCCCTTTGCGGCGCGCGAGCCACTCGAGGTCCTGGAGGAAGACCGGGTCGGGGTGCAGGTCGTCCAGGATCGCGTTCTCGGGCCACACGATCAGGTCCGCCCCGCCGGCGGGGACGTCCGCCTCCGTGAGCAGGACCTGGGTGAGATGGACGCTCGCCACGCGGTGGAGCCCGTGCCGCGCGTTGGGCTGGACGACGGCCACCCGCGGCCCGGGACTCTCCTCGGCCGTCGCGAGACGGAACCACCCGTACGTCACGGCGACGAGGAAGCCGACCCCGATGGCCGAGGCGCTCGCAACCAGCCGGCGCCACGGCACCGCCGCCGGCTGCGCGCCCCGGCGATCGCGCACCGCGAACCAGACGTCCGCCAGGAACCCGTTCACGGCGGCGACCAGCAACGACACTCCGTAGACTCCCGTGACGTCGGCGATCTGGACGAGGGCGGGGAACCTCGCTTGCGAGTAGCCGAGCGCGAACAGGTCCAGATGGCCGATCGTCGCCAGCTGCCGGAACCACTCGCTCGCGGTCCACACGACCGGGACCGTCAGGGCCCGCGGAAGCCGCGAACTCCGGTGAGCCGCGCGCATCGCAGGGGCGAACACGATCCATCCCGGAAAGAGCACGGCCCCCATCGCGAACGGGACGAACCACGCGAGAGAACGGAGGAACCAGTGCAGCCCGAGCCACGCCGCGTAGGCCCCGAGCGCGAAGTAGGCGAGCGACACCTTGCGGTTCCTGTCGTCGGTGTAAAGGAGGACCCACGGCACGAGGGTGATGTAGGAGAGGAACGCCAGGGCGGGGTAGCTCGAGTACAGGCCGAACAGCGGCGCCGGCAGCAGGGCGAGCCCCAGCCTCCAGGTCACCCGCCCGAGCCGGTCCCGGGCGCCTCGCGCCGGCGGCGTCGTCAACTTACTCGCGATCCGGGAAGCCGTCCACGACGCCCGCTCAGGATCCGGGCGCGGCTCCTCCCTTCGGCGGCTGCGGCGCCGCGCCGACCGGTGCGAGGTCGTCGGTGATGGTGAGGGGATTGCGGAAGGACACGAGCGCCGTGGCCGGGCCCTGCGGCGTCTCGAAGTCCACGCGGACCGTCCCGTCCGCGAGGACCTCAAGCTGCGGGTACCGGCTGTCCACTCCCGGATCGGACACCAGCAGCGCGCCCTGCCACCGACCGGACGCGAACCACGTCAGGTACACGCGGCCCGTGCCCTGCTCGTTGCGCCACCAGGCGAGGTAGGGCCTCCCATCGGCGTCGAAGCCCGCCGAGGGATCCAGGTCGTCGCCGTCCGCGGGCGCCGCCTCCACCCACGCGATGTCCGACCACCCGCTGCCCAGCCAGCGCGAGAAGACCAGGTCGTAGTCGTCGCCGTTCAGCCGGCTCCAGAAGACCCACGGCCAGCGCGAGGTCGCCGGGTTCTCGACGATCGTGGGCCAGGAGTCGCGCCAGATGTCCCCGCGGCGGTTCAGCGGAAAGGCCAGCGGCCGGACCCGCTGCACCGCCCAAACGCGCACCTGGCGGACCGTGCTGCTCGCGTAGGTCACCGTCCGCAGGTAGTTCCCCATCGGATCGGTCTCGACGCTCACCTCGGCCCGTACAGCGCCGGGCCCGGCGAGGGCGGCGGCGA
>JBBIHW010000055.1:1522-10072 GCA_037446795.1 Acidobacteriota bacterium | reverse complement strand
CGGCTGTTTGTGCCCCTTCTTCTGGGCTGGGTCGGCCACCCGGGCCGTTACCGCCCGGGGGCCGGGGTGGGGGGGGGGGTTGGCCGCCGCCGCGGCGAGGCTAGCTTGCTTGACCATGGTGCCTCCTGCGAGACTGCTCGATGGCCCGGTCGAACGCCTCCACCTCGGGGAACCTGCGCTCGATGAGGGAGCGCAGAACACGGAGGCGGCCGAACGCCATCCTTTCCTTCGTTGGATTGGACTCCCGCCGCGCCAGCGTCCAGCGGTGATAGGCGTTGAGGAAGAGGATGTCGTGGTAGGCCTCCTCGGGGCGCGAGGCCAGCGTGTCGGACTCGGACAGCAGCGACAAGCCTCGAGCCTGGTCGCCGCGCTGGAAATACGCCTCGGCGAGCCGCGTGAGGGCGAGCGAGGCCACGCGCCTCAATCCCCGCTGCTGCGCCTGGGCGAGGGCCTCGCGGATGCGGGCCATGCCCTCCTCGTGACGCCGGAGCGCCACCAGGCAACCGCCGATGTTCGTCAGCAGCGTGGCCGCCATCTCCTCGCGGCCGCCCAGCGAGGCGAGAACGGCCCGAGCCCGCCCGTAGAAGTCCAGCGCCCGCACGAAGTCGCCCTGGTCGTGGTGGATGTTCCCCAGCGTGTTCAGGACCCCGGCCTGGGTCTCGAGGTCGCCGAGCTCCAGGGCGACCTCGAGGCAGTCGCGGGCGACGACGGAGGCCAGATAGAGGTCTCCCATCTCGCGGTAGACGTATCCGAGGAGGAGCAGGGTTCTCAGTCGCGTGCGCCCGGACAGGCCTGGGGCGTCCTTCAGGATCCTTCTCAGCTCCTGCTCGGTCATCGAGAGCTTCCCGAGCCGCCAGAGGGCGAGGGCCATGTGCCGGCGCGCCTCGGCGGCCTGTTCCGCAGCCTGCGCGCCGCCTCGCTCCTCGACGACCTCGAGGGCGCGCTCGTACGTGACGAATGCGCGGCCGTGGTCGCCCTGGCGGAAGAGCCGGTGGCCCTCCGCCATCAGATCGTCGTGGCTCCCCTGGTCGGGCTTGAACGGCTCGTACTGCTCGAGGTCCAGAACGTCGGAGAAGTTCTGGACCGAGACGTTGAAGATGCGGGCGAGGGCGCGCAGCTTCTCGAACGAGGGCAGGGCCTTCCCCTTCTCGAACCGGCTGAGCTGGGAGTTGTCGATCGCCTCCCCGAGGGCGAGGGCGCGCTCCTCCACCCGGCGCAGGCTGTACCCGTAGCCCTCCCGCAGCCTCCGCAAGTAGGCGCCGAGACGGGCCGAAGCTCCCGATCGGGTCCCCTCCGCCGCAGTCCCCGCTGCTTCCAGCTCCTCGACTGGCGTCATGGCCCCCCTCATCCTCGCCCCTCATCTAGGCGGTTTTTTTCCGCTTTGTCAACGACTTTGTGGGACGGTTGCAGATCGTGCGGATGAGCTGTCCGCGCTTGACCACCGCGGGGGGTCCCCGTACATTTCGGCCGCTTCCGGCATGGGCTGTTTTGGGGGGAGGTCGTGGGCGCGACCGGACCCGTCGGGACCGCCGAGGCCGATGGCCTGTTCCAGCGGATCGGCTTCGATCCCGATCTCGAGACCCTCGCCTACCGGAAGCTGTCCGAACTGGACATCGAGGGGTGCCGGGCCGCCCTGGCCGACCTCGCGGCGAGGCTCGACCTGAACCGGGAGGGGAGGGCGGGCGCGGCGTTGCTCCTGGACATCCTGCTCGAGGTTTCGCGCCGGGTTCACCCCCCGCGTTGCGCGGCTGCGGACTACCTCGCCCGGCGCGAGGCGCTGGTGGCTCAGTTCTGCGCCTACGACGACCCGGAGGCTGCGCGCCGCGCGTTCCTGCTGACCCTCGGAGGCCTGCTCGGGGCCTTGCGGCCGCAGGCGCTCGGCGTGCGGGCGCTGGTCGAGAGGGCGCAGGCCTACATCGAGGATCATTATCAGGACCGTCTGTCGCTGTCCCGCGTCTCGCGGGAGCTGCATGTCTCCCCCAACTACCTCTCGCGCCTGTTCCGGAGGGTGACGGGCACGACGCTGACCGCCTATATCCACAAGCTGCGGATCGAGCACGCGAGGCTTCTGCTCGCGGCCGGGGACCGCACGATCTCGGAGGTCGCCTACCTGGTCGGCTACCAGACCTACCGGGACTTCCACAGGAACTTCGTCCGGCACGAGCGGGCCTCGCCGAAACAGGTCCAGCGCCGGTTCCTGGCCCGAGCCGTCGGCCTGTCCGGTCGCTGATATC
This sequence comes from Acidobacteriota bacterium, assembly GCA_037446795.1. Classification (GTDB taxonomy): domain Bacteria; phylum Acidobacteriota; class Polarisedimenticolia; order Polarisedimenticolales; family JBBIHW01; genus JBBIHW01. Next base: position 7,838 of record JBBIHW010000055.1, on the reverse strand, counting down.
ATCGGAACCTCCGCAGGGGCCGTCATGCCCGCATCGCATGGTCGCGTGGGCCCGGTCGCGTGCGCCCTCGTGGGCGCTGCGCTGGGGTTGTGGCCCCTCGCGAGCGCGCTGCGCGCCTCGGACCCGCCCGCGGACAGCGGCCGGGACGTCGCGGTCCAGCTCCGGGAGCTGCGCGGGCTGAAGGGGAAGGGCGCAGCGGCCCTTCCTGTCCTCCGGGCCGCCCTCGAGGATCCGGCTCCCGAAGTGCGCGCCGCCGCGCTGCAGCTGCTCGCGGCCGAGGCCGGGCAGGCCGCCGTGGCGGACATCGGCCCGCTCGTCGGGGATCCCGACGTGTCCGTGGCCGCGGCCGCCATCCGCGCGCTGTCGGCCATCGCGACCGAGGACGCGATCGCGTTCCTGCGGAAGGCTCTCGCCTCGCCGAACCAGACCCTGCGCGCCGTCGCGGCCAGCTACGCCGGCGAGCACCGGGAGAAGCGCCTGATTCCCGAGATCGGCCGGCTCGTGTCCGACCCCTACGGGGCGGCCCGGCACGCCGCGGTGGAAGCCCTGCGCTCCATCGGCGGTCCCGAGACCTTTCCCTACCTGATGGCGGCCACCGCGGATGCCGTCGCCGAGGTGGCGAGCTCGGCCGTGTCGGCCCTCGAGGTCGTCGGAGATACCCGGGCGCTCGAAAGGATCGGGCGGCTGTCCGGGGCCGAAGACGCGAAGGTGCGCGCCGCCGCCGGCCGCGCCCTGGCCGTCCTCGGGGGTTACGAGCGGCACGCGGGAGCGATCGAGACGCTGCTTCGCGACCCGGACGTGGCCGTGCGCGTCGCGACCCTCTCCGGGCTCCGCGACCGGCCGGACGCGAGGGCTCTGCCCTTGCTCGAGCGTTCGCACGAGGACGCCTCGCCGACCGCTCGCAGGATCGCGGTCGCCGCCCTCAAGGCGAATCCTTCCGCGGGCGCGGTCCCGCTGCTGGAGAGGTTCCTCTCCGACCCGGAGGACGCGATTCGCGCCGCCGCGGTCCTCGCCCTCGCGAGCCGCAGCGAGGGCCCGGGCATCGCTGCCGTCGCGCGGCTCGGGGCGGACCGGTCCGACATGGTCCGGGCCTCCGTGGCCTCGGCGCTGGGCGATCTCGCCCTGCCGGAGGGCCTCCAGGTTCTCCACCGCCTCGCGCGGGACCCTTCCGCCGACGTGCGATCCGCGACGGCCGTGGCCGCGGGACGGATCGGGACGAGAGGGAGCCTTCGGATCCTCAGGGTCCTGCTGGCCGACCGGGACCGGACGGTTCGGCTCGAGGCCGTGCGCGCCCTCGGTGGCGTCGAGGGGACCCGGGTCCTCGGCCTCCTGAAGCGGTCTGCGGACGATCCCGACCTCGAGGTGCGGCTCGTCGCCCTCGAGCAGGTCGCAAAGCGCCGCGACCCGAGGGCCGTGCCCTGGCTGCGGCGCATGCTCGGCGACCCCGCGGAGGCGGTCCGCTCGGCCGCCCGGGCCGCTCTCGACGCGATTGGCTCCGGGTCGGCGCCGGCCTCGCGTTAGGGGCAGGGGCTGGCGTTCGGCCGCTCGGTGCCGTCGGAGCGGTTGCCGGGCGATCCCTCCCCGAAGCAGTTCTCCCCCGTCACCAGGTAGTAGAAGTAGGCCCCGGCCGAGGGCACCTGCCCGTCCGTCGTGGTGGTGTCGGGCGAGCCGTCCTCGAAGCAGGCGTGGTCGTAGGCGAAGGCCGCCCCCGCCGCCTTCGAGCCCCGGTACACGTTGTACCGCTTGGCCTGCGCGATCCCGCCCCAGCCGAGCGTCTGGTCGTCCGTCCAGGAAAGCGTCGAGCCCACCGGCCCCGGTCGCGCGCTCTCCGACGCGTCGAACGGCGCGCAGTCGGCCGTGTCCGGCGTCCCGTCGTTGTCGTCGTCGCTGTCGCAGGCATCCCCCTCGGAATCGCCGTCGAAGTTCTCCTGGCCCGGGTTGCTCGCCAGCGGGCAGTTGTCGCAGGCGTCCCCGAGGCCGTCCGTGTCCGAGTTGGCCTGGCTCGCGTTGGCCACCGACACGCAGTTGTCGCAGGCGTCGCCCACCCCGTCCGCATCGGCGTCCGCCTGGCCCGGGTTCGCCACCGTCCGGCAGTTGTCCGAGCCGTCCAGCACCCCGTCGGCGTCGTCGTCGGCGTCGCAGGCGTCCCCCTGCAGGTCGCCGTCCGTGTCCGTCTGGTCGGCGTTGACCGTGTCCGGGCAGTTGTCGCAGAAGTTGCCCACCCCGTCCGCGTCGTTGTCGGCCTGGGTCGGGTTGGCCACCTGCGGGCAGTTGTCGCAGGCATTGCCCACCGCATCGGCGTCCGCGTCCGCCTGATTGTCGTTGAAGACCGTCTTGCAATTGTCGTTGACGTCCGGCACCGTGTCGCCGTCGTCGTCGAAGTCGCACACGTCCCCCTCGCCGTCCTGGTCCAGGTCCGCCTGCCCCAGGCACACCCCGGGCGAGGCGCAGTCCGCGTCGCGCTGGCAGGTCCGCGACGAGTCGTTCGAGCAGAACCGCGGGTTCGGATCCGACGCGCAGTTGTCGCAGGCGTCGCCCACCCCGTCGGCGTCGGCGTCGGTCTGCGCGGCGTTGGCCACCCCCTCGCAGTTGTCGCACAGATCCCCCACCCCGTCCGCGTCGGCGTCCGCCTGGGCCGGGTTCACCACCGTGCGGCAGTTGTCCGAGCTGTCCGCCAGACCGTCGTTGTCGTCGTCCGCGTCGCAGGCATCGCCCTGAGTGTCCCCGTCCGTGTCGGTCTGCAGCGGGTTCGCGTCGGTCGGGCAGTTGTCGCAGGGATCCCCCACCCCGTCCGCGTCGGCGTCCGCCTGCGAGGCGTTCGAGATGGACGCGCAGTTGTCGCAGGCGTTGCCCACCCCGTCGGCGTCCGCATCGAGCTGGGTCGGGTTGGAGGCCCGCGGGCAGTTGTCCGCACCGTCCGCCAGCCCGTCGTTGTCGTCGTCGCTGTCGCAGGCGTCGCCCTGCCCGTCGGCGTCCGTGTCGAGCTGGGACGGGTTCGCCAGGCTCGCGCAGTTGTCGCAGGCGTCGCCCACCCCGTCGGCGTCGCCGTCGGTCTGCGTGGCGTTGGCCACGAGCGGGCAGTTGTCGCTGCCGTCGGCGATCCCGTCGTTGTCGTCGTCGGAGTCGCAGGCGTCGCCCTGCCCGTCCCCGTCCGTGTCGGCCTGCGTCGGGTTCACCGTGGTCCGGCAGTTGTCGTCGCAGCCCGAGGTCTGGTTCGTGATGCACGGCTTGTCGGTCGTCGAGCCGGACACGTCCCCGTCGTCGAACACCCCGTCGGCGTCGTCGTCCGCATCGCAGGCATCCCCGAGCGAGTCGGCATCCGTGTTCTCCTGGCCCGAGTTGGCCGCGGCCGGACAGTTGTCGCAGGCGTCGCCGATCGTGTCGGCGTCGCCGTCCTCCTGCCCCACGTTCGGGGTAGCCGCACAGTTGTCGCACGCATCGCCCACCCCGTCGGCATCCGCGTCCGCCTGCGAAGCGTTGGCCACCGACGCGCAGTTGTCGCAAACGTCCCCCTTGCCGTCCCCGTCTGCATCCGCCTGGCTGGCGTTGCTCCTGAGCGGGCAGTTGTCCGCCGTGTCCGCCACCCCGTCGTTGTCGTCGTCGCTGTCGCAGGCATCGCCCTGCGAGTCGCCGTCCGTGTCGGTCTGGGAGGGGTTGGCCACGGAAGCACAGTTGTCGCAGGCGTCGCCCCGCCCATCGCCGTCCTGGTTCGCCTGGCTCGGGTTGGACATCAGCGGGCAGTTGTCCACCGCGTCCACCACCCCGTCGTTGTCGTCGTCCGGGTCGCAGGCGTCGCCCTGACCGTCCGCGTCGTTGTCCTTCTGGTCGAGGTTCCACACCGACGCACAGTTGTCGCACTCGTCGCCGATGCGGTCCCCGTCCGCGTCCGGCTGCGAGGGGTTGTTCAGGTTCGGACACGTGTCCGTCAGGTCGCGCACCCCGTCCCCGTCCAGGTCCACCGGCGAGATCGCGTAGGCCGCCCCCGAACTCGTCCGCCCCCCCGGACCGTCCAGCCCGTTCGACCCCGCCACCACCTCCGCGAACCCGTCCCCGTTCACGTCCCCGGCCGCAAGGTCCACCCCCAACCCGCTGACCGCCGCCGCCCCGTAAACCACCAGGTCCGCCTCCCGCACCAGCGCGTCCATCTCGTGCTCCCAACCCCCGGCCGACCCGTAGTAGACCAGCAGCCGCCCGCCCGCCGACCGGTCCGGCACGGTCGAGCTCGGCGCGGCCATCAGCAGGTCCGTCAACCCGTCCCCGTTCACGTCCCCGGCCGCCACCCGGTCGCCCGTCCCGTGCCCCGCCGCCGCCCCCCACACCGTCGTGATCAGGTTGAACGGCGGGCTCGCCACGTCCCGCAGCGACATCACGCTGCCGCTGGCAAGGCCCGTCCGGCCCCGCACCACGTACACCTCGCCCGCCCCCAGCCGCTCGTCGGCCGGAGCCGGCCCATCCCCACCCGACGTGCCCACCACCAGATCCCGACACGCCGCGCACGGTGTCGCGCTGTTGTCGCCGAACTGCCCGCCGGCAAGCGAGCGCGCCACCCCGTCGTTGGCGTCGATCCCCTCGAGCGCCAGCAAGAACTGGCCCTGCGCCATGTTCTTGTCGCCCGACAGGTTCGACGCCCCCTTCACCAGGTACACCCGACCCGCCTCGGCCACCGCCCCCACGTCGTAGCCCGGGGCCGCGCTGGCGATGTCCCCGAGGCCGTCCCCGTCGAAGTCCAACACCGTCACCGCCGAACCGAAAAAGTCGTTCGAGGCCGCACCGAACAGCCGCACGTCGGCCACGTTGTTGCCCGCCAGGTTGTAGGTGGCCGCGGGACTCGACCGGCCCTTGAGCACATACACGTCCCCGCACGCCGCGCAGCCGTTGTTCTTCCCGTCCCCCCCGGGTGCCCCCATCACCAGGTCCGCCTTGCCGTCCCCGTCCACGTCGCCCATCGCGATCGCCCGGCCCGTCTGGTCCCCCTCGTCCGGGCCGAACACCGTCACGTCCGCGTTGCTGCGCGTCGCATCGGCACTCCGAAGATCGATCTGCGCAGGCCACGTGGCCCGCCCCAGCAGCACGTACACCTCCCCGCACGCGCTCTTCAGGTTCGACGCACAGTCGGCAAACCGCGCCGACATCGCCAGGTCCTGCCGCCCGTCCCCGTTGAAGTCGCCCGAGGCCAGCGCCGCCCCCAGCTGATCGCCCGGGTCCACCCCGTAGATCGTCACGTCCGCCACCGCCGTGTCCAGATCCACCGGAAACGGCCAGCTCGCCCGCCCGAACAGGATGTACACCTCCCCCGCCAGGCTGCGCGCCTCCCCAGGACCGCTCGCCGTCCGCGCCGCCACCACCAGGTCCTGCCTCCCGTCCCCGTTCAGATCCGCCGCATGGACGCTCCCGCCCAGCTGGTCCAGCGCGTCCGCGCCGTACACGGCCACGTCCTGCACATCGGTCAGCAGGTCGATCAGCGTGAAGTCGCACACGTCGCCACGGCCGTCCCCGTCCGCGTCCTCCTGGCCCGGGTTCGAGCGAAACGGGCAGTTGTCCGCTCCGTCCAGGATCCCGTCCCCGTCGTCGTCCTCGTCGCAGGTGTCCCCCAGCCCGTCCCGGTCGTTGTCCCGCTGCTGCGGGTTGGGCACCCCCGCGCAGTTGTCGCACGCATCCCCGTGCCCGTCCCCGTCCGCGTCCGTCTGCGCGTCGTTGGCCGCCGACGGACAGTTGTCGCACGCGTCGCCCCGCGCATCGGCGTCCGAGTTCGCCTGGCTCGGGTTGGACAGATCGGGACAGTTGTCCGACCCGTTCGCCACACCGTCGCCGTCCCGGTCCGTGTCGCACGCATCGCCCACCCCGTCCCCATCCAGGTCCGCCTGGCTCGCGTTCGACGCGCTCACGCAGTTGTCGCAGGCATCCCCCACCCCGTCCGCGTCGCCGTCCAGCTGGTCCGCGTTGCCCACCCCGGGACAGTTGTCGCACGCGTTGCCCAGCCCGTCCCCATCGGTGTCGAGCTGGGCCGGGTTGCCCACCGCCCCGCAGGTGTCGCAGGCCTCCCCCACACCATCCGCGTCGCCGTCCGCCTGAGACGCGTTCGCCGTCACCCGGCAGTTGTCGCACGCATCCCCCACTCCGTCCCCGTCCTCGTCCGCCTGCGCCGGGTAGGACACCGCCCCGCAGTGGTCGCACGCCTCCCCCCCGGCCGCCGCCTCCGCTATAAATCTATTCTTCATCAGGTCATCTGCTCCGACGTTCCATGCTCTCGAGAGAGCTCCCAGGGAGGGTCTTAATCCCTTCTTCATCAGGTCATCGGCTCCGACCTATCGCGCTC
>JBBIHW010000055.1:0-1512 GCA_037446795.1 Acidobacteriota bacterium | reverse complement strand
TTGTCATACTAGACCCAGTAAGGCGCCTTCCGAGTTGTCGTGTGCCGTTTTGTCCACACCATCACAGTTGTCCTCTCCCTGATTCTCGCCGTCCCCGTCATCGTCGTCATCGCAAACGTCCCCCACACCGTCCCCGTCCAGATCCTCCTGCCCGGCGTTCGCCACCTGCGGGCAGTTGTCACAGGCGTCGCCCCGCGCATCGCCGTCCGAGTTCGCCTGGCTCGAGTTGGACACCAGAGGACAGTTGTCCGCCGCGTCCGCCACACCGTCGTTGTCGTCGTCCGCGTCGCACGCATCCCCCGCACTGTCGGCGTCGTTGTTCGCCTGGTCCGTGTTCGGCGTCGAAACACAGTTGTCGCATACGTTGCCCACACCGTCCCCGTCCGTGTCGAACTGGTTCGGGTTGTAGTGGGCCGGACAGTTGTCCCCCAAACCCCGCAGCCCGTCCCCGTCCTGGTCGTAGGCCGACAGCAGCCACACCTCCCCACCCTCCGGCCTCCCGTTGGATGCCCCGTCCCCGTCCGGCACCCCGGCCCATACCTCCCCCACTCCGTCCCCGTCCCCGTCCCCCACCGCCAGTACCTGTCCCAGCGCGTCCTCCTCGTCCACACCGAAAAACAGCACGTCCACCACAAACGGCGGCAACCCGCTCGCCAGGTCGTAGCTCGGCGCAAACGGCGCACCCCCACCCTGACCGAACACCACGTAAATCTCCCCGGCTCCCGGCCGCGGCGAACCCCCAGGCCCATCCCCACCAGGAGCCCCACACACCCGGTCCCGATGAGCCGTCCCGTTCAGCTCGCCTACCCCAACCTCCAGCCCGAGCTCGTCCCCCTCCTCCGCCCCGTAGAACACCACCGAGGCCTCCGTCCTCAGGTCCACCGCCGCAGGCCAGCTCGACCGCCCGTAGACGATCGCGACCTCCCCGGCCGCGTTGCGCTCCGCCCCCCCAGGCGGCCCGTCCCCAAACGACGCCCCCACCACAATGTCCCCGAACCCGTCCCCGTTGACGTCGCCCACACCCACCGAAGACCCACACCCGTCGTGCGCGTCCGCCCCGTGCACCACCACCGACGCCCCCACCGACAGGTCCACCACAGACCCCAGCGAGCCCCCACCGAACAGCACCGCCAACCCCCCAGCGCTCGCACGAGACCCACCAGGCCCGTCCCCACCCGGCACCGCCATCACCACTTCCCACGACCCGTCCCCGTTCACATCCCCCACCGCCACCGCCCGACCCGTCGCGTCCTCCTCCGCCGCCCCGATCACCCGCACGCTCGCCGCCTCCACCCGCAGGTCAATCCTCGACGGCAACGACGGCCCGAAAAACACGAACACCTCCCCAGCGTCGGGTCGGCTGTTCTCCACCAGCAAAACCGGATCGAACCCGTCCGCCCCAGGCGCCCCCCCCCCCCCGCCCGCCCCGCCCGCCCCCGCGCCGGCCCCCCCCCCCCCCCGGGGCCCCCCCCCGGCCCCCGCCGACCCACCCCACATCGGCGCGTGCGGGGG
>JBBIHW010000054.1:0-12562 GCA_037446795.1 Acidobacteriota bacterium | reverse complement strand
GCGCTCGCGCCGCCGCGGTGCTCGACCCGGACGGCGCCGCCTCAGGGCGCGGGACGGACGGGGACGACGAGCGGGCGCCCTGTGGCCGGGTCGCGCCGGATCTCGGCCTCGACCTGAAACATCTCCCGGAGCGGCTCGGGTCGGAGCACGTCCTCGGCGGTCCCGTCCGCTGCGATCTCCCCGTGGTCGAGGAGGACGAGGCGCCGACAGTGGCGCGCCGCGAGGTTGATCTCGTGGCTGACGACCACGATGGTCGTCCCGGTCTCGTTCAGCGCGGCGAGCAGCCGGTAGAGTCCGAGCCGGTGGCGGAGGTCCAGGTGTGCGGTCGGCTCGTCGAGCAGGAGGAGCCTCGGCTCCTGCGCGAGGGCGCGAGCGACCGCGACGCGCTGCCTCTCGCCGCCGGAGAGGGCCTGGAAGGGCCTCCCTCTCAGGCCCGAGAGGCCCACCTGCCGGATGGCGGCCTCCACCGACTCGACGTCGCGGGCCGAGGGGATCCCGAGCAGCCCCTGGTGGGGCGCCCTTCCCATGAGCACCACCTCTTCGACGGTGAAGTCGAACGCGACGCTCACGTCCTGGGGAACGACCGCCACCCGCCGAGCGATCTCGCGCGGGGCGAGCTCCCGCAGGTCGCGACCGAAGAGCGAGACCCGGCCCGACAGGGGCCGCGCCGTTCCGGAGGCCAGCCTCAGCAGCGTCGTCTTGCCCGCGCCGTTCGGCCCCAGGACCCCGACGAAGTCGCCTTCCTCGAAGTCCAGGTCGAGCGCGCGGAACACCCGCGTCCTCCCGTAGGCGAAGCCCACGCCGTCGAAGCGGATGGCGCGCACCGATCCCTTCAGGCCTCTCGCAGGCGGTGCAGGTAGAGGAGGAGGAAGAAGGGACCCCCCGCGCACGCGGTGATCACCCCGACCGGAAGCTCGGCCGGGGCCACGGCCGTGCGCGCGAGCGTGTCGGCAAGGAGCAGGAATGCAGCTCCGCCGAGCGCGGAGGCGGGCACGAGGACGCGATGGTCCGGTCCGAAGGCGACGCGAACCGCGTGGGGGACGATGAGCCCCACGAAGCCGACGAGGCCCACGAGGGCGGTCGCAGCCGCGGCGGGAAGGGATGCCGCGAGCAGCACGGCCCAGATCGTCCGTTCCACGGGAACCCCGACGGTGGCCGCCTGTTCCTCGCCGAGAGCCAGGAGATTGAGGCAGTGGGACAGCGCCCAGACGACAGCGAGACCTGCCACCACTAGGGCGCCCGCGGCGGCGAGGCTCTCCCAGGGCGCCCAGCCGAGGGCGCCGACCAGATAGAGCAGCACCCCCTGGAAGCGAGCCGGGTCTCCCGCGGTCAGGAGGGCCAGGATCACGGCCGAGTCGAAAGCGTTCAGGACGACGCCGACGAGCAGCAGCGGCGTTGTCGCCGTGCGGCCCCGGACGCGGGCGAGCCGGAACAACAGGAGCAGCGTCGCGACCGCCCCCGCGAAGGCCGAGAGCGGACGGCCGACCACGGAGCCGACTTCCTGGTCCCCGGCGCAGGCGGTGAACAGGACGGCGCCGAGCGCCGCGCCTCCCGAGATCCCGAGGATGAAGGGATCGGCCAGTGGGTTGCGGAGGATCGCCTGGTAGGCCGCGCCCGCGGCCGAGAGGGCGGCGCCGACCATCGCGGCGAGCACGATCCGGGGGAGCCGCACCTCGAGGAGGATCGCGCGGGCAGGGGGGGAGCCGCCCCCGGAGAAAATCTCCAGAAGGTCGTCGAGCCCTGCGGCGCCCGGGCCAGCGCCGAGCGCCACGACGACGGCGAGGCAAGCCACTGCACCGAGGCAGAGCGCAGGGAAGAGGAGGCGAACGGCGGGGTGGAGGGCCCGCTTCAAGCAGGCTCCCTCGCCCGCCTCTGCGGCCCGTGCAGCAACTCCGAGAGCGCCTCGACGCCCTCCGCCACTCGCGGCCCGGGGCGCAGGACCAGGTCGGGGTCGATGACGTGAAGCCTCCCGGCCGCCACCGCGGGCACGGACGGCCAGCGCCGCCAGAAGCTCGCGGCCCGTCCCGAGCCTCCCCCCTCGTCCATCGGGGCCTGCAGGATCACGTCGGGCGCCAGCGCGATGACGCCCTCGATCCCGAGACGCGGGTAGCGGCCTTCCCTGACGACGTTCTGGCCGCCGGCGAGCTCGAGCAACTCGCCCGGCAGAGTTCCCCGGCCGGCCGCCACGATCGGATCCACCTCCACACAGAGCAGCGCCCGCACGGGCGGCAAGGAGCGCGCCCGGGCAGCCACGGCCTCGATCCTTGCCCGGAGGCTCCGGACGAGCGCGCGACCCCGTTCCGGCTCGCCGCAGACGTCAGCGACGGTCTCGATGGCGCGGAACGTCTCCTCGAGGGTCTCGGCCGGGACGACCTCGACCCGCACCCCGGAACGGCGGATCGCAAGCGCCGCCTCGCGATTGCCCGGTCCGGGGCTGACGAGGGCCAGGTCCGGCTCGAGTGCGATCACGGCCTCGACGGACGGGTTCGTGTAACCGCCCACCTCCGGAAGCGCTCTCGCTTCGGGCGGCCAGTCGCAGTAGCTCGTCACCCCCACGACGCGGGGTCCGAGGCCGAGGGAGAACAGGATCTCCGTGAGCGCCGGCGCGAGCGAGACGATGCGGCGTGGAGCCTCGTGCGCGCGGGGTCCGTGCTCGACCGAGGCGCAGCCGGCCGTCCCCGCCAGGATCGCCAGCGCTGCGAGCAGCAGCGGCAGCCGCGAGCCCGATGGGGCGGTCGAGCGCATGCTGTCAGGCTAGCGCGCGCTCGACAGCGATGTAAAGCCGGCCCGGTTCAGCGGCTCAGAGGACGAGCCCGTAGAGGAGCCATCCCCCGACGAGGATCCCCAGGGCGAGGGCGGCCCACCGCCAGAACTCGCCGGGCCACCGGCCGGCGTCGCTCGCGGGTGCCGCAACGGGTTCCTCGCGGGGCAGTTCGGCCTCGACCGGGGGGCTGCTCGATTCGGGCCTCAGGGCCACGGCCGCAACCGAGGCTCCCGGTCCGGCCGGGAGGAACTCGTCCGCGCCGCGCGATGGACCGTGCTCGCACTTGGAGCCCTGCCGCTGCCGTCGCGAGCGGGCCGGGTCGAAGGGGACGATCTCCGCCTTCGCCCGCGCGCGCGGGCGCGAGCGGTTCTCGGTGACCCTGGGGAGCGTCTCCCCGGTGCCGGGAGCGGTGGTCGAGAAGATCGCGTCGAGCCTGGCGACGATCTCGCGTTCCGCTGGGTCGGCGGCGTCGGCCGGGGCCGCTGCGGCCGGCGCCGGGGCGCCGTCGCCGAGGTGCCGGCGGACCATCTCGAGGAGCTCCTCGTCCGAGATCGGCTTCTCGATGTAGTCGTCGCAGCCGTAGATGTGGAGCGCCTGCGTGCGGTACCTGCGGTTCCTGTACACGGCCGTCGTGATGACGACCGGCGTTCGCTTGCCAGCTTGGCTCCTCTTGATCTCCTGGCACACCTCGAAGCCGTGCTTCTTCGGGATCATCGCCTCGATGAGAACCAGGTCGGGCTTGATTCGGTGGAAAGCCTCGATCGCCGAGAGGCCGTCGGTGGCGAGCTCGACGCGATAGCCGGCTCGGGCCAGCGGCTGCCGCATGTGCTCGATGCTTTTCGGTTCGTAGTCCACGAGGAGTAGCGTATACTGGCGCATCCGGCGACCCTTGCACCCGTGGCGAACGGTTTCGCTTGCCCGGAGGGGCCGCCGCTCAGACGGCCGGCACTCCGCGACGCACCCGGCTAGAACATATGGCCCTCCCCACAGGCAGGCAAGCCGCAGCGGCCGGGGCGTCGGCGGTCCTCCCGTCGGGGGCCGCGGGCGATGCTGCGGGCGAGCTGCTCGCCGCGGTCGCCCGACTCGGTGCGCGCCATCCCTTGGGCTGCCTCTTCCACGAGGACCGGGAGGACTTGCGCATCGTCCTCGACTCCGCGGGTCGTCGCGAGATCGTCCACAGCCGCCACCGGGGGACCGCAGCACGCACCGACGCGCTGTCGTCGCGCGGGGCGCACCTGAGCGGCTGGGCCCCTGGAGATGCCATGCTCCTCGTGGCGGCCGTTGTCGAGGGGGTCCGTCCACGGCGCGACGCGCGCGGTCCCGCCTGTGCAGAGGAGCCGTGCCGACTCGATTCTGGAGGGGCGGTGCGGGCCGCCGAGCGGCTGGTCCACCTGGCGAGCCTGCGGGCCGGGCAGGCCGCCTTCGTCTCGGCCTCCTGGGCAGAGGCGGAGCAGGAGGTTCTGATCGCGCGGCCGGGAAAGTCTCTGGGCCACGACTTGCGGGCGGGGCGGCGCATCCGGCTCGAGGTGCGGCTCGACGGCGGCGGGGCGAGCGCCGTGGCGGAGCGCGTGCTGGCACGCTCGGAGCTGCCGGACCTCGAAGCCCTGGCGTCTTCCGTGGTGGATCGGGCGCGAGAGCGCAGGGAGGCGGCGCGTCCGGCTCCGGGCGAGCTGCCCGTTGTCTTCTCGGCCGGCGTCGGAGGGATCCTCCTGCACGAGATCGTCGGCCACGCCCTCGAGGCGGACACCGCGTGGCGCGGCGCTTCCCTGCTGGCCTCGGTCGAGGGCTCCGTCGCGCCGGTCCACGTGACCGTCCTCGACGACCCGAGGCGCGGTCGCGCGGCCTGGCGGGTGGACGACGAGGGGTTCGAGTCTCGCCCCACGGCTCTCCTCCAGCGGGGACGCGTGTGCGGGCTCCTCCATTCGGAGGCGACCGCACACCGGGCGGGCTGTCTTCCGACGGGCCACGGGCGAAGGGCGTCGTTCCAGGAGCCCGTCCTTCCGAGGATGGGATGTACGTTCCTCGCCCCGGGTCGCTTGAAAACCGAGGACGTCCTGGATGGCATCGCGCGAGGCATCCTGGTGCGGCGGCTGGAGAGGGCGCGCGCGGATCCGAGGAGCGGAGAAGCGCTGTTCGCCGTGAGCGACGCCGATGCGGTGCGCGCGGGAAGGGTGCGGGAGCCCCTGAGCCGTTTTCATCTGTATGTGACAACCGTGACCGCGCTTGCGACCCTCGACCGGGTCGCAGGCGATCTCGCGTTCGATTCCTGCGTCGGATCGTGCGTGAGGGCCGGCCAAGCCATGGCCACGAGCGTCGGCGCGCCGACATTTCGAATAGGGCTGGCGAAGGTCGTGATCTGAGCAGCGCGCTGGTCCGAAGCGCGCGCCACGGAGAACCTAGATGCATCCCGCCCCGCTGCGCTGCCTCGACCGCGCGGTCGAGCTCCATTGCTTCGCGATGGAGCGGTGGAGAAGGAAGCCGATCGAGCTGTTCCACCGGCGCAGCCTCCGCTCGAGCGCCACCCGCGAGGGGCTCGATGCCTGTCCGTCGCTCGAGGCCGGCGAGGAGGAAGGGATCGCGGTGCGAGTCCGGGACGAGCACGGTCGCGGCAGCGGCTTCGCCGCCGCAACGGGAGGGGACGAGGGAGCCGTGGCGTGGGCGGTCGAGCGGGCCTGTCGGCTCCTCCCGGGCAGGGCGCCGGCTGCGGAGGGCGAATCGTGGGCCCGGCGCGATGGAAAGGTCCTCGCGGACCTCGATGCCGGGGAGGTGGACTCGCCCGAGAGCCTCGACCGCTGGCTGGCCATGGCCATCCGCGAGCTCGGTCCCGTCGCCGAGGGCCGCGTGGACGCCGCCGTCACCATCGAGTGCCTGGTCAGCAACACCGGGGTGAAGGCGGTGAGGATCCGGCGCCGCGTCGCTGCGCATCTCGCGTGGCCTGCGCCGGGCGCGAACATCCTCGAAGCACCTCGGACGTTTCTGGCCTCCGACCTCGCCGGCCTCTCCCGCAGTCTCGCCGCCGAGCGCTCCCTGTCGGAGCCGGCGCGAGCCGGTCCGCGGGGCCGCGAGACCGTGCCCCTCCTTCTCTTGCCGGAGGCCGCCTCCGTCCTGATCCGGGGCCTTGTCCAGGTCCTCCACCTCGACCGCAGCTCGATCGGGCTCCCGGTAGGCCCGGCCTGGAAGATCGTGGAAGACCCTCGGGCTCCGGACTCCCCGTTCGGGGGCATCTTCGACGACGCTGGCTTCGACGCCCGGGCGATCGAGCTTGCCGACGGCCGGACGGTCACGGCGATCCTCGACGGGCCCGGGCTCTTCCGGCGACCGTCGTTCCGCGATCCTCCGTCGCCGATGGCGCTCAACTTGCGGGTGAGGGCGGAGCCGGAGCCGGCCCCGGAGCGCTTCACGGTCGTGTCCGGGCTCAGGATCCACCCCGTTGGAGACGCCTGGCTCTTGGAGCTGACCGCCCTCCCGCCGGCAGGCTCGTCGAGCGGGTCGGAGCGCGCCAGACGGTTCGTCAGGGTCGAGCCCGCGCGACTCGTCCTCAACGTAAGCGCGGTTACAGGGGAGCCCAGGCCCACCCCCAACGGGGTGATCACCCCTGGGCTGATCCTCGAGGGGCTCCGGCCGGTGCCCGCGTAGGGGGACCGGCCGGCCCCCGACAATGGGCGCGCTCTTCTCGGAGCCGGCCGGGCTAGCGTACGGAAGAGGTTCCGAGCAGCCGGGCGGCCTGCAGGCCCTCGTAGACTTCTCCCGCCTCCGCGCACATCGGCAGGAGCCTCTCGAGGCGCCGCAGCGTCCGCTCCATCGCTTCCGTGTACCGCGGGCGGCCGAGGACGTGGATCTGGTAGCCGAAGGTCCCGAGCATCTTGAGCATCCGCTGGATCGAGAGAAGGTCGAACGTGGCCCTGAGCCAGGCCGAGCCGGGACCCTCCGGCAGACCCGTTCGAAACCGCTGGACCATCCGTTCCACGAGGTCCTCGCCGAGGTCCACGTAGGCGTCGCGGAGCAGGGAGGCCAGGTCGTAGCCGAGCGGCCCCCAGCGCGCGTCCTGGATGTCCACCATGGCGAGCTCTCCGTCCGCGAGGACCATCACGTTTCGGCAGTGGAGGTCCCGGTGGCACAGGACGCGAGGGCCGATCGAGGCCCGGTCCGCCAGACGATGGAGCGCGTCCTCGAGCCCGCACGGGAGCCGCGCGAGGCCGGCGATGCCGCGGGCGTAGTGCTCGACGAAGAAGTCCATCTCGAACCGGAACCGCCCGGCGTCGAGCGCGGGTCCTGCCGCCCGGCTCGATCTGGCGAGGGCCGACGTCCCCCGGACCGCGATGGCGACCGCCAGGTCCACGGCCCGCTCGTAGAGGGACTCGATCTCGGCGGCCGCGCCGGGTCGTCGGGCGAGGGCCAGGACCAGCGACTCGAGCGTCCGCTCGCCGAGATCCTCGAGAACGAGACAGCCGGCCTCCGGTGCTGCCTCGAGCAGAGCGGCCACGCGAAGGTCCGCGGCTCGAAAGACGCGCCCGAGCGCGATGTCGTCCGTTTCGCCCTCGAACGGGTGGCCATAGTCCATGACCACGCGGGTGGAGCCGCTCGGGAGCTGGAGGCGCCAGTAGCGGCGGGCGGAGGCGTCGCCCCCGGCCTCGGAGACCACCGCACCGGGGAAGCGTCGTTCGAAGAACGCCTCGACCTCGCGCCTCAGGCCCGCCATCCGCTCACTCCTCTGCGGAGGCGAAGCTCCGCACGAGAAGGCCGTCGCGCCGCTCCGTTCCGTCGGGAAGGTCTTCGGTCGGGTCGGCATCGGGGCAGACGACGGCCTCCTCGATCGCGGACCCGGCGGGCACTTCCGTCTCCGGCCCGACGATGACGCGCCTCAGCGAGGAGCCCGGGCCGACCCACGCCTCGTTCATGACGACCGTGTCCTCGAGGGTCGCGCCCTCCGCGACGAGGCTCGCGAAACCGAGTGCGACCCGGCCCCGGAGGACGATGCCTCCGGCGTGGAGGTCGGCGCCGGGGCCCGCGGCCAGGCGAGCCCCGTCGAGATCCCGGATCGGGTCCGTGTGCGCGATCCTGGCCCTGCGTTCCGAGGGCAGGTCGAACAGTTTCAGACAGCCCTCGAGGAAGGCCGGCGCCGAGCCGAACTCCCACCAGAAGCCCTCGTGAACGTAGGCCGCCAGCTGCCGGGAAACCACGAGCCCGCGGTAGAGGTCGCGGACGAGATCGCTCGGGCGGCCGGCGGGGATCCGCTCGAGAAGCTCCGCCGACAGCACGTGGAACCCGGTGAAGAGGTAGCTCCCGGCGCTGCCCCTCGGGCGGGGCGAGCTGCCGAAGCCGAGGACGCGGCGGCCGGCGCCCAGGTGGACCTCGGTGAACCCCGGCCGGTGCGCGGCGACGACGATGGTCGCCGGACAGCCCGAGCCCAGGTGGAATTCGACGACGTCGCCGACCGGGATGTCGGACAGGAAGTCGCCGTTGTGGACGAGGATCGCCCGCTCGCCCTGGAGGTGGACTGCCGCCTCCCGCAGCGCCCCTGCGGTTCCGAGGATCTCCGGCTCGTGCGTGTAGTGCACGCGCTCGAGGCCGAGGGTCGTGCCGTCCCCGACCGCCTCGACGAGACGGGAGGGAATGTGGTGGAGGTTGACGACGGCCTCGCGGATTCCCTCCCTCGCCAGGCGGCCCAGGATCTGGCAGACGAGAGGGCGGCCGAGGACGGGGAGAGCTGGCTTCGGCAGGGAACGCGTGAGCGGCAGGAGCCGCTCGCCGAGCCCGGCGCAGAGGACCACCGCCTTCATCGGCCGGAGGGGAGGTCGAGGAGGAGGTTTCCTGCGGCAACGCCCCGGGAGGCGCAGGCCGCTTCGTGGAGCTCGCGGTAGGTCGCGACGATGTACTGGTCGGCGCTGAAGCCGAGCCGCAGCGCGAGCGCGTCAATGGCTTCCGGATCGCCCTCGAGCTCGACGAAGCACCCGAGCGGGGTCTCGTCCACCGACGCCTCCACACCGGGCAGCGCCAGGACGGTCCGGTGCTTCTGGTACCGGTAGGCGGGGCGATAGCCGAGGTCTCCGAGCAGGCGCTCGAGGGCGTCCGGATCCCCGATCTCCGTCTCGTGCTCGGTCCGGACCTTGTGACGCCCTCCGCCGCCGGCCGGGGCCTTGTAGGTCAGCCAGGCGCGCCCCCCGTAGCGGCGCAGCCTCAGCAGGCGCCCCGCCGCGCGCAAGTCGCCCGAGGGAAGGTCGTAGGCGACGTTGTCCTCGAAGGCGCGCTCGTGAAGGAAGTTCGCGCCGAGCTCGCGCAGCCGCTCGATCGCCTCTGCGGCCGAAGGAAACGGGAGCTTGATCTCTGTTTCCGGAGCCCCCTCGGTCATGCTCGGATGATAACATCGGCGGTTCCATGGAAACGCCCGCCGGAGCGGGGAGCGCCGCGGCTCCCGCTCCCGAACCGAGCGGCGCCCCGGCGCCCGAGAAGGCGGCTCGCGAACGGATCCCGAGGCCCGCTCCGACCGGGATCGTCCTCTACCCGGTGCTGTCGGCGGGCCTGCTCGCCCTCGGCTACTTCCCGCTCGGCCTGCTGCTGCCGAACCTGGTCGGCTTCCTCCCGCTGCTCGCCTGGCTCGATTCGGAGCCGCGGGCCCCGGCTCGCAGGGCGTTCAAGGGCGGCTCGGTGTTCGGCGTCGTCCTGAACGGGATCATTCTTTACTGGATCTACTCCATGCTCGCCGTGTCCTGGCTCGCCGCGGTCCTCTACGCGTTCCTCGTCTCGGTCTTCGGCGCCGGCGCGATGGTCTCGACCGGGCTCGCTTCCTGGCTTCGCAATCGCACCGGTTGGCCCTGGGCGGTGGTGCTCCCCGTGTGCTGGCTCCCGGTGGAATGGGCGTTCACGTGGGGCGACACCCGCATGACCGCCCACCATCTCGGTCACACCCTCGCCGGCTATCCCTTCCTGGTCCAGTTCGCCGACATCGTCGGACCGTACGGTGTGGGGGCCTTCCTGCTGGTGGTGAACGGGCTCCTCTACGAGGCCGTGCGGCGCGGCGAGCGCGCCCGGCGCGTGCGGAGCGGGATCGCGCTGGCGGGGCTGCTGGTGGTGGTCGTCGGCTACGACGCCTGGGCGTGGACCCGCCCGCCGAACTCCGAGGGAACCCTGAGGGTCGCGCTCGTCCAGCCCAACATCCCCCTGTTCGTGAAGATGGACCCGGGGACCGACGCGCTGCAGTGGGAGGTGCTGCGCCGGGTGACGGCCGAGGCCGCCCGGACCGGAAAGCCGGATCTCATCGTGTGGCCGGAAACGGCGCGGCCGGCCATGCTCGTGCACCGGCTGGACCGGCCCGCGAGCTACGCCATGCCCGAGGTGCAGGCGCTCGCCCGGCAGCTCGGCGTCCCCGTGATCGTCGGCGCCGAGTACGCCCAAGTCGAGCCTGGGAGGGCGCCGCGCAGGTACAACGCGGCGCTCCTCGTTCACGCCGACGGCCGGCTCGACCCGACCTGGACGGCCAAGCTGTACCTCGTTCCCTTCGTGGAGGCCATCCCGTTCGAGCCCGTCCTCGGGAGATTGCTCGGCGGAGGGCGTGGCGAGCTTCGCTGGATGGCGGGTGGCTTCACCGCTCCCGCGGAGCCGAGACTGCTCGCCGTCGGGGGCGCACGCATCGGTGTTCTCGTCTGTTACGAGGAGCTGTACTTCGACCTGGCCCGACAGCTGCGAAACCGCGGGGCCTCGTTCCAGGCCATCATCACCAACGACGCCTGGTTCGGCCGGACTCTGTTCCAGCAGTATCAGTCCAACACCGTGCGCCTGCGCGCCATCGAGAACCGCAGCGCCTTCGTGCGCGTCGCGAACACCGGTATTTCCGGTTTCGTGGACCCCCTGGGCCGCTATCACCGCGAGACGGAGCTGTTCGTGCCCGCGGTGGAGACGTGGGAGGTTCCCCTGACATCCCGGCGCACGGTGTACGATCGCGCGGGGGACGTGG
This sequence comes from Acidobacteriota bacterium, assembly GCA_037446795.1. Lineage (GTDB taxonomy): Bacteria > Acidobacteriota > Polarisedimenticolia > Polarisedimenticolales > JBBIHW01 > JBBIHW01. The sequence goes on along the minus strand of JBBIHW010000054.1, from coordinate 1,847 downwards.
TGGCCTGGCTGGCGATCGGCGGGCTGGGGGCGGGGCTGCTCGTCTCGGTGCGCAACGCTCGAGGGAGCCGGTGAGCGGAGCGAGCTTCCACCTGGCGGACCTGACCTGGGAGGCGTTCCGGGACCGGGTCCCTTCCCGCACGGACCTCGTCCTCGTCCCCGTGGGCACGGTCGAGGCTCACGGGGCGATCCCGCTCGGGACCGACACGCTGATTCCGCTGCGCCTGGCCGAGCGGCTCGCCCCGCGCTTCGACGCGCTGATCGCGCCCGCCGTCCCGTACGGGGTCACCAACTCCCTGCTCCCGTATCCGGGGTCCACCACGGTGTCCTCGAGGACGTTCGAGGCCTATGTGTTCGAGGCGGCGGCCGGGCTCGTGGACGCGGGCTTCCGGCGCGTGGTGCTCCTCAATGGTCACGGGGGGCAGAGCCGGGAGGTCGCCGCGGTCGTGGCGCGCCTGTGGAACGAGAAGAAGGCGTTCGCCGCCGCCGTGGAGTGGTGGACCCTGGCCGAGACCGCCTCGCGCGAGGTCTACGGGGAGCACGCTCCGGGCCACGCGGGGGTCGAGGAGACCGCCATGGTGCTGGCGTCGGCCCCGGGTCTCGTGGACGCCTCGCGGGCCGGGTCCATCCGGCGCGCGGCTCGCCGGGCCGGCCTGATGGCACGTCCCTTCCCGGCCAGCGTGATCCTCGAGCGGGAGGAGACCGACGGGGACGGTGCTCCCGTGCTCGATCCCGCCCGCGCCCGGGAGTTCTTCGAACGGGCGGTGGCGGCGGTGTCCTCGGTCCTCGACGACCTGTTCGCGGGCTGGCGGGAGCTTCGCTGAGCCCGCTACCTCTCGAGCGGGCGGGGCTCCTCGGCCGCCTCGACGACGCGGTCCTTGCCCAGCTGCTTGGCGCGGTAGAGAGCGGCGTCCGCGGCCGCGACGAGCGCCTCGGGAGAATCGATGCGGGGGCAGGACGGGTAGGTCGCCACCCCCATGGACACCGTGACGCGCACGGGTGCCTCGGCGCCGAGGAACACGTGCTCGCGCACCGCGCGGCAGATGCGATCCGCCACGCGGGCCGCCAGGATCCCCCCGGTGTGCGGAAGGATGACCGCGAACTCCTCCCCGCCGTAGCGGGCCGCGATGTCGGTGGCCCTGCCGCCCGCCGAGACCAGGCTCGCGAATTCCTGGAGGACGCGGTCTCCCGCGAGGTGGCCGTGCTCGTCGTTGACCTTCTTGAAGTCGTCGAGGTCCAGCATGAGGAGGGACAGAGGCGTGCGGTAGCGTTCCGCGCGCAGCCACTCTTCCCGCAGCTTGCGCTGGAACTCGCGGAAGTTGAACAGGCCCGTCTTCTCGTCCACCACCAGCAGGTTCTCGAGCTGCTCGATGGTCGAGCGCTGGTCGTGGATCGTGTGCTCGAACGTGGCGAGCAGTTCGCGCCTGCGGATCATGGCTTGGATCCGCGCCTCCATCTCCTCGAACTCGGGGAACTTGGTCACGTAGTCGTCCACGCCTGCCCTGAAGGCGGCGACCTTGTCCCCGACCCCGCGGCAGGCGGTCAGCAGGATCACCGGGATGGGGCGGGAGACCGGATCGGCCTTCAGCAGCCGCGCCACCTCGATGCCGTCCAGGCCGGGCATCCGGAGGTCGAGGAGGATGACGTGGGGCCGGTCGCGGATGGCCCGCCGGACCCCCTCGTCCCCGTCCCTCGCCTCGAGGACCTCGTAGGGCTGGCTCGCGAACCAGTTCCGGACGAGCCTCGCCGTCTCCGGGTCGTCGTCCACGACCAGGATCCGGTAGCGCGTCCCGACCTGGCGCGCCTCGGCCGTCGGTGCCACCTCCATTCAGTCCATCTGTTTACGGA
>JBBIHW010000053.1:0-12857 GCA_037446795.1 Acidobacteriota bacterium | reverse complement strand
TCTGCCATCGAAATCGCACTCGAAAGGCTGGATGGAGTCGTCGCCGCCGAGGCCGACCACACCGAGGGCACGGTGACCGTCACCTACGCGAAGGAGAAGGTCAGCGTCGAGAAGCTCGTCGAAGCGATCCGCAAGACGGGGTTCGAGGCATCGGTTCCGGAAACGAGCGCAGGCACGTGAGGACCCCGTTCGAGGCTGTGCACGGCCCGCTTCGAGGGAGTCCTGGGGGCAGCGCAGCGGGCCGCCGCGATCGCGAGCGGCATCCATGCGTGACGGGCTGAGGTCGCCGCGAAGGAGAACTCGGAGGTGGGCCCGAGCCAGACGTTCGACCTGGTCGTCCTCGGATCCGGCTCCACAGCCTTCGCGGCGGCGATCCGCGCGGCGGAGCTCGGCAAGACCGCAGCCATGACGGAGTCCCGCGTTCTGGGCGGTACCTGCGTGAACCGTGGCTGCGTGCCGAGCAAGAATCTGATCGCCGCCGCCGAGGCCGTCCATGCCGCCCGCCACCCCCGCTTCCCGGGGGTCCGCATCCCCGAAGTCGAAGTGGACTTCGGGGCCCTGCTTCGCCAGAAGGACGCCCTCGTGGAGCGGATGCGGGCGAGGAAGTACCGCAGCGTGGCGGAAGGCTCGCGCGCCATTCGGGTTTTCGAGGGGCACGCGCGGCTGCTTCCCGACGGGGTCGTCGAGACGAATGGGGCGCGGCTTCGAGGCGCCTCCGTGCTGATCGCGACGGGAGCGAGACCCTTCGTCCCGCCGATCGAGGGACTGGATTCCGTGCCTTATTGGACCAGTGACGCGCTGTCCGAGGGCGCATCCCACGAGCTCGGAGCCCTCCCCCGTTCGGTCGTCATCGTCGGTGGCGGCTACATCGCCTGCGAGTTGGGTCAGGCCCTTTCCCGACTGGGGTCCCGGGTCACCGTGGTCGAGCGCTCCGATCGCATCCTGAGCGGGTTCGAGCCGGAGGTGGACCGGACGGTGCGCGCGTCCTTCGAGCAGGAGGGCATCGAGGTCCTCCTCGGGGCCCGCGTGGCCGCCGTGCGCCCCGCGGGCGCGAGCGTCGCCGTGGCGGTCGAGCACGGCGGGGCGCAGCGCGAGATCCGGACGGAAAGACTCCTGCTCGCGGCCGGTCGCGTACCGAACACGGAGGGGATCGGTCTCGAGCGAGCGGGCGTCGCGCTCGACCAGCGCGGCTTCGTCCGCGTGGACGACCAGCTGAGGACGACCCGTCCGGGAGTCTGGGCTGCGGGCGACGTCGTCGGGGGGGCCATGGCCACGCCTGTCGGAGCGCACGAGGGGGTCCTGGCCGCTGACAATGCGCTGAGAAGCGCCGGACGGACGGTGGACCGGCGTTTCGTGCCCAGGGCCGTCTTCACCGACCCGCCCGTCGCGATGGTCGGCCTGACCGACCGCCGGGCCGCCGAGCTGGGCATTTCGTGCTCGTGCCGGGTCGTCTCGCTCGACCACGTGCCCCGCGCCGCGGCGGTTTACAGGACGGCGGGGTTCGTGAAGATCGTCGCCGAGAAAGGCTCGGACCGCGTCGTCGGCGTGACGATGGTCGGCGAAGGGGCGGCCGAGGTCATCCACGAGGCCGCCATGGCGATGCGGTTCGGGGCCACGCTCGACGACTTCATCGATCAGGTACACGTCTACCCGACGATGGCGGAGGCGCTCAAGATCGGAGCCCTCGCCTTTCGAAAGGACATTACGCGCCTCAGCTGCTGCGCGGAATGAGAAAGGAGGCCTGAAGTCATGCAGACGGAGCTCGAGAAGATCGATCCCGCTCTCGGTCTCATGAAGGAGTTCGCCAGGGTGACCCGCGGGACCGCTGCGGCGATCCAGAAGATGCGCCAGGAGGCGATCTTCACCGACGGCAGAGTGCCCGCGAAGTACAAGGCCCTCGCCGCCGCTCTCTGGGCGGTCGGCGCGCGCTGCGAACCGTGCATCCGCTTCTACGTTCAGCAGGCCGCCTCGCGCGGGGCGACGGAGGAGGAGCTCGGCGAGTTCCTCGCGGTCGGGTCCACGATGGGCGGCTGCGTCGGCGAGATGTGGGCGCTGAAGGCCTACGCGGCATTCCGGGGCGGGCAGGAGTCGGAGCCCGGGTGCTGCCGCGTCGAGTAGCCTTCTTCGGTCTCCCGCCGCGATCGAGCGCCCGGTTGGAATAACCGACCTGGCCCAATGCATTCTCCTTGACGGCGGCGGGAAACACGGCGCGAGGCGAGCGCAACCGATCCTGGGACGAGCGTCGCTCGGATGCTCGCTTCGCGCCGCCAGAGGTGACCCTGTGTTCGCATTCCGCGAGATTGAGCGACAGGTGCTCGACCTGCTCTGCCCCGAGTGCGGGACGTGCTCGCTCTCGCTGCACCTCCGCTGCGATCTCGCCGATCGCGAGTGCCTCACCCTCGCCACGTGCGCGTTCTGCGGGCGCCAGTACGGCGCCGAGGACCTCCGGACGTATGGCGCCCTGACCCGCTCGCTTCTCGAGCGCATGCGAGGGGAGGCCTGCCCGGTCTGTGGCCAGGGGCGCCGCGCGGTCCGATCGTATTGCGATCGCGCCGAGAAACGTTGTCACTTCCTGCTGATCTGCGAGGCATGCGGCGATGTCCGGCGGGCGTGAACGGTCGGAGCCGGGCCGGCCGGCGAGCCGGGGAACGGCCCTGGTCCTCGGCGGAGGCGGCTTCCTCGGGGCCATGTACGAGATCGGCTGTCTGCGGGCGCTCGAGCGGAAGCTCGACGCAGGGCCGCTGGCGTTCGACCTCTACGTGGGGACGAGCTGCGGCGCGGTCGTGGCGGCGCTTCTCGCCGCGGGCTATCGCGCGCAGGAGCTCTACGAGCACGCGCGCTCCTTCCGCCCGTCCGATTTCTGCCGGCTCGACCGCGGCACGCTGGCCCGGGCCGCCGCGCGCTTCCCGTACCACTTGGCGCGCCGATTGCTCCGCGGGCTGTTCGGGGGCTTCGCGGCCATCGTCGAGATGCAGGCCGTCGTGCAGGAGGCGGTCCCGGCCGGCCTCTTCGACCTGGCGCCGCTGGCGAGGTTCGTTCGGGACAGGTTGCGCGCGCGGGGCCTCGAGGATTCCTTCGAGGCCCTGCCCCGCCGCCTCTACGTCCCGGCCGTGGATCTCGACACGGGGCAGCGGGTCGTCTTCGGCGATCCCGACAGCGCCGCCGCCAGCGTTTCCCTCGCGGTCGCCGCCTCGTGCGCCATTCCGCGCTACTTCCAGCCGGTGTCGATCGCAGAGCGGGATTTCATTGACGGCGGGATCGGTGACGCGCTCAATCTCGACGTGGCGCTCGAGCGCGGCGCTCGAGACGTGCTGGCGGTGAATCCCATCGTCGCGCCGCTCAACGACCGCAAGGTGCGCTGTCTGCCCGCACCCGCGGACGGCTGTGGCCGCCTCGCCCAGCAGGGGCTGGTCGCGGTCCTGTCTCAATCCATCAAGATCAGCCACATGATCTGCACCGACACGGCGCTCAAGTACCACCGGCTGCGCCGTCCGGACGTGCGGGTGGAGGTCATCGAGCCCGACCGTCTGAATGTGGACCTCGATCACCCGATGGATGTCCGGGGGAGGGCTCGCGTGCTCGCCCTCGGCGAAGCCGACGGAAACCGGCTGGCCCTTCGAGGTCCGAGGCTCGGGGCGGGCGGTCTCGCGCGAACGCCGTCCGCGCTCCGTTCGAGCGCCTGACCGAGTCCGGGCGGCATTGACCCGGTACCGTGCTCCAGGGTTTACGCTGACGATCCGCTGTCGCGATGGCGCGGTCGGTCGCGACGATCGGGAGGCGCCCGATGCACGGGACGAACGCAACGCGGGCGAGTGCGGCGCTCGTCTTCTGGACCGCGGCTCTCGCGGCGGCGGGTCCCGCCGCCGCGCGCGGGCACGGACCGACGTACGGCCTCGCCACGCCCACGCTCGGGAAGGGAGGCCTGAGCGTGGACGTGTCAGGGATGTACCGGCGGACCGCAAGAGGGTCCCCCGCGATGCTCCGCGCGATGCTCGGCTACGGCATCACCGAGGACCTCCAGGTGTCAGCCTCCATTCCCGTCCCGCTGCGCGCCGATGCGGGCGTCCCGCCCACGCGGATGATGGCCATGATGGCGGCGGTGCCCGACGTCGAGGTCGAGGTCGCCTGGCGCTTCCGCCGCCGGGACACCGGCGTGGGCACGAGGCGCGAGAGCACGGCGTACGCGGGCGTCGGATACCCGACGGACTCGGCGCGCGCGGGCATTCCCACGGCGCCGGCCGTGTTCGCGGGGGCCGCCACCGGCGCCGTCTCCAGGTCGTTCTACGCGTGGGCGGGCGCCATCGTGCAGCGCTCCATGACGCCTTCCGGACCGGCGGAGGACCGCCCGGGAGACCTCGCGCTCTGGTCGCTCGTCGTCGGCTATCGCCCGCGCTCCTTCCGCAGGGAGCTGCCGCACCCGGACTGGCGGCTCTTCCTCGAGGTGATCGGGGAGCACCGCTCGAAGGACGAGGTCGGAGGCCAGGAGGCTCCCGGAACCGGTGGCCGACAGATCTTCGTGGCGCCCACCGTGCTCGGCCTCTACGGGGCGTGGGGGATCTCGGGCGGGCCGGCGATCCCCGTGTCCCGCGTCCTGCGCGAGGCAGAGCCCCGCGAGCGAGCCCGCTTCGTCGTCAACGTGACGTACTGGTTCTGAGGGGAGAGCCATGAAATGAAGCGAACGCTCGGAGTCACCGCCCTCCTGCTGGCAGCGGCGTGGCCGGTCGCCCGGGCCGAGCTGCTCGACATGAAGCAGACGATCTTCGGCATGGACTGAGCGGTCTGCGCCCACGCCGTGAGCGTGGCCCTGAAGAAGATCGAGGGAGTCGCCTCCGTGGACGTGAGCCTGAACGAGGGCAGCGCCGAGATCCGGTTCCGGCGGGGCAGTGCGGTCACGCCGGAGCAGATCCGCGAGGCGATCCGGCGCAACGGCTTCACGCCGAAGGAGGCCGAGGTGAAAGCCGCCGGGCGCATCGTCGAGCGCGGCGGCCGGCCTGCCTTCGAGGTGAGCGGGATCGAGCTCGTCTACGTCCTGGTCGGGGCGGATCCGGCCATGGAAGCCGTGCGGAAGCTCCCCGCCGGGAGCAGGGTCGTCCTTCGCGGGCGCCTTCCGGCGGCTGTGGCTGCGTCCGAGCCCGAGCGCCTGGAGGTGCTGGCCGTCGAGCCGGAGTCGGCGGCCGGCGCCTCGCGCAGCACTACGCCCGCTCCGGCTCCTCGGCCTCGAGATAGAGCGCGGTGAGCTGCTCGCGCAGGTAGTCGAACGCCTCCTCCGTGCTGTCGCACACGCGGAACAGACCGAGGTCCGCCTCGCCGATCGTCCCCCAGCGCACCATGGCCTGGAAGCCCGCCACCTCGTTCCAGTACTCCCGCCCGTAGAGGACGATGGGCATCGGCTTCTGGGCCTTGTGCGTCTGGACGAGGGTCAAGAGCTCGAACAGCTCGTCGAGCGTGCCGAACCCTCCCGGGAAGACGACCAGCGCCTTCGCGAGGTAGACGAACCAGAACTTCCTCATGAAGAAGTAGTGGAACTCGAACGCCAGCTCGCGCGTGATGTACGGGTTCGCGGCGGGCTCGACGGGCAGGCTGATCCCCAGCCCGACGGAAAGGCCTGCGGCCTCGGAGGCGCCGCGGTTCGCCGCTTCCATGATCCCCGGGCCGCCGCCCGAGCACACGATGAATCTGCGCGCGGGCTGGGCGAGGCTCTTCGACCACTCGGTCATCTTGCGCGCCAGGCCGCGCGCGGCCTCGTAGTAGCGCGAGAGCCGGAGCGCTCGCTGCGCCTCGAGGATGGCGCGCGGGTCGGCGCTCGCGCGCGCGAGCCGGACGAGCTCCTGCGCCCGATCCTCCGGGACGGCGCGGGCCGAACCGAAGAACACGACCGTGTCCCGGATCCGGTAGCGCTGGAAGCGGGCCTGCGGCTCCAGGTACTCGGCGAGGATCCGGAGAACGCGGGCGTCGCGGCTGTTGAGGAACTCCAGGTTCTTGTACGCCTTGTCCACCATCATGCCCACCCGCGACACGCCCCGGCGAACCCCGAAGGCGGCGCGGCATTATGCCGCAACCGGACTCGCGGGGCTCGACAGCTCAGGCCGTGGAAGGGGAAGCTGCCGCCGCAGCCCGCTCCCGCGCGCCGACCAGAATGGCCCCGAGGCCGAGGAAGGCGGTGACGAACCAGATCAGCGGCCCGGCGCAGGGGACCCAGAAGAGCAGGTAGAGAACCAGCAGGCCGACGAAAAGGCACAGCCAAGCGGCCGGCGCGCGCCTGCCGGCCGCCGCCAGGAGCCAGCGGCCGAGCCAGACCGCGACCGGCAGCTTCGCCACGTACAGACCCACGAGCCAGAGGAGAAGGAGGACGACGGCCACGGGGATCGTCAGCACGAGGATCGAGAGGATCACCACGGCGACCGGGGTGACGACGAGGGCGACGAAGCCCACACCGGCGCTGAACAGCGGCGCGCGAGCGAGGCCGTCCACGGCGCGCGAGGCGGGGCCGCGGAGGGCGGTCAGAGCCACCACGCCCACCACGAAGGAACTCGAGAAGAAAGCCAGGAACTTGGCGGCCTTTCCGACGGTGAAGAACGGTTCCTGCTCCTTCTCGCGCGCCTTCCTCTCCTCGTAGTCCACCTGCCCGCCGACGATCCCCTTCCCCTCGAGGTCGAGGCGGTTGCGGGCCGTGTAGCTCAGGTCCCCGCCGATCCGGGCCGAGGGGTCCACCTCGATCTGCTCGCAGCGCACCCGCGCGTTGCCGTCCACGACGCCCGAGATCGAGACCTGTCCCCCGGTGAACCTCAGGTTCCCGCCCACGTGACCCGCCACCGCCGCGCTCTGCCCGAACACGAGCACGTTGCCCGTGACCTTGGAGCCGGGCATCAAGCTCACCGCCTTCGCGAACGCCAGCAGGTCCCCCTCGATCGCTCCCGACACGCTCACCGTCTCGGCGAAGGCCCGCACGCTGTCGCCCGCCTTGCCGGTGATCTCCCCCGCCTGGCCGAAGGCGAACACGTCCCCTTCCACCTCGCCGACGACGCTCACCGACTGTGCGGCGGCGGCGAGATCGCCTCGCTGCTCGCCCGCGATCCGGACGGTGGGGCGAAACAGGTAGAGGTCTCCATGGTGCACCTCGCCGGCCGGGAGCGAGTAGCCGATCCCCTTGCGCTCGGCCTCGCGGGCCTCCTCCTCCGGCGCCTCGGCGGGCGCGGCGCCGGCGAGGAGGACCGCCGCGCCGAGCCCCAGGGGGAGCAGCGCGTGTCCTCTCGCGATCGCGCGCGGAGCGGCCATCGAGCCCTCCTGTCCGTCGCGACAGTGCGCGCGGCCCGGTGCGGTTTCAAGGGGGGACCCCCGCGAGCGGTCCCGGGGTCGGGGCGGCCGGTCGTCCCCGGTGGACGAGCGGCGCGGCTGCGGCCCTTTTGGCGCCTCCGCCACCTCCGTGACGTCCGTCGCCGCGGCAGAAGCCGGAAGGACGGGCATCACCAGCCGAGCAGCTCCCGCAGCTGCCGGGCGCGTCTTCGCGAGAGGGGAACACGGCTCCCGGCGGCGTCGCGCATGAGGAGCAGGAATGTCCCCGAGTCGGCCGGCAGGATCTCGGCCACATGAGCGATGTTGACCAGGTATCCGCGATGGGACCTGAAGAACGACCGCCCGAAGGCAGCCTCGAGCTCGCCGAGGGTGCGCTCGACCAGGAAACGCCCCTCCGCCGTCCTGGCGAACACCAGGGTCTGCTCGGCCTCGAACCAGAAAACACCGGCGGGGTCGAGCAGGACGATCCTCGCCCCGCGCCGCGCCGGGAGGCGGTTGCCGAGCCCGCCCCCCCGTCCCGGCCCGGAGGCGGCCGCGGGCTCCGCCGGCGAGGAACCGAGGCCCGTGCGGATCTGCTCGAGCAGCTCGAGAACTCGACCGCCGGTCCCACCCGAGGAGGCGAGGGCCTGCCGCGCCCGGTCGAGCGCGACGGCGAAACGCTCCCGCCCGAACGGCTTCAGCAGGTAGTCCACCGAATGGACCTCGAAGGCGCGGATCGCGTACTGGTCGTAGGCCGTCGTGAACACGACGTGAGGCCGGTGCGACGCGCGCCGCAGCACCTCGAAGCCGTCCCCTTCCGGGATCTGCACGTCGAGGAAACAGAGGTCCGGCTTCGCCTCGTCGAGAAGCTTCACGGCCGACCGCCCGTCGGCCGCTTCCCCGACGAGCTCGAAGTCCGGATGGCCCGCGAGGAGCCTCCGGATGCGGTCTCGCGCCGGCTTCTCGTCCTCGACGACGACGACCCTGTAGCTCACGACCCCGTCCGCCTCGCCCCCGCACTGGCGAGGTCGCTCTCGCCGGCCGTGGAGCCCGGGACGGGCAGCACCACGCGCGCGCGGAAGCCGCGGCCTTGGGGGCCCGGCTCGAGATCGAGACGGGCAGCACCGGCGTACGCGGTCTCGATCCGCCGCTTCACGTTGTCGAGCGCGTGCCCGCGGGCGAGGGTCTCGCTGCCCGGCTCGAGGCCCGCTCCGTCGTCCTCCACCTCGACGCCCACCCGCGCGCCCTCGAGCCTCGCGCGGACGTGCAGCGTCCCCCCCTCCGCCCTCCGCGCGATCCCGTGGCCGACGGCGTTCTCCACGAGCGGCTGCAGGAGGAGTCCCGGCACCGGAACCCCGCACGCCTGCGGATCCACGTCCCACACGACGGCGAGCCTGTCGCCGAGCCGCGCCCGCTCGATCTCGAGGTAGCCCCGGACGAACTCCAGCTCCTCTCCCAAGGTCACGAGCCGCCCCGCCTCGGCCGCCCTCGAGGTGTATCGGAACAGGTCCGCGAGCGCCTGGACGATCCGCTCGGCATGCTCGGGGTCCTCGGCCACGAGCGACGAGATCGTGTTGAGCGTGTTGAAGAGGAAGTGCGGGTGGATCCTCGCCTGGAGGGCCGCGAGCTCGGCCCGGGCGGCCTGCTCCCGGAGGCGCGCCTCGGCGAGGCGGACCTCCTCCACCGCGCGCATGGACTCCGCCAGGCGCCAGCGCAGCCCCTCGTACACGTGGACGACCGCGCCGAGGGCGAGAGCGAGCACGCTGTTCACGGCGACGACGCCGAAGGCCTGCCGCAGGTCCCGGAGGACGAAGAGCGGGAAGAAGTAGAGCAGCAGCGCGGTCGCCGCCGCCGATCCGGAGAGCAGGAACAAGGCGAGGAGAACGACCCGCGCGACCGGCCTCGCTGCGCTCGATCGGGGTCCGAGGAGGTGGTTCGACGCGAGGACCATGAGGCCCACCACGTCCCCGAAGACCGCGCTCACGAAGACGAGCTTCGCGTCGAGCCCTCCCGCGCCGACCACGCCCACGGCGAGGCCCGTCGCGGCACCCGCGAGCGCGCTCGCCGCGGCCCAGAGCACCACCTCGAGAGCGATCCGGATCGGGCTGCCGCGGCTCATCGCGCGCGCGCCAGGACGAGGGTGACGTCGTCGCCGGGCGGGGCGTTGCCGCGCCACCGCTCGAGCTCCTCGAGCACCGTCGAAAGGATCGCCGGGAGCGGGCGCTCCCGGTGCCGCTCGACCACCGAGACCAGCCGCTGCTCCCCGAATTCCTCTCCGCCGGCCCCGGTGCTCTCGATGACGCCGTCGGTGTACAGGATCAGGAGGTCGCCCGGGGACAGCTGCGACGCCCCTTCCCCGTACGAGGAGTCCTCGAGGAGGCCGAGCGGCCGTCCCCCTGCGGCGAGCCTGCGGATGCCGTCCGATCCCAGGTGCAGCGGCGGGTAGTGCCCGGCGTTGCTGTAGACGAGCCTCCGGATCCGCGCGTCGTAGAAGGCGAGGAAGAGCGTGGCGTACCGGGAGTCCGACGTCGAGCGCAGCAGCACCTCGTTGAGCCGGCGGTTGATCTCCGCCGGCGACAGCGAGGGCAGGGCCAGGGTGCGCACCGAGCCCTGGAGACCGGCCATCAAGAGGGCCGCCGGGATCCCTTTCCCCGACACGTCGGCGACCACGAGCCCGATGCGGTCCTCCGCGAACGGGAGGAAGTCGTAGTAGTCCCCCCCGACGCCGATCGCGGGCAGGCAAGCCGCGGCCAGCTCGATCCCGCACAGCTCGGGAGCCCGGCGGGGAAGCAGCTCCCGCTGGACCTCGCGCGCGATCTCGAGCTCGCGCTCGAGCGCCTCCTTCTCCTGCAGCCGGCGTACGGACTCCTCGAGCTGCCGCTTCAGGGTGTCGTACGTGTGGAGCGAGATCCCCACCACGACCGCCGCGGCCGCGTTGGCGAGGACGACCATGACGACGGTCTTCGTCCGCGCCAGGGCGAAGTACGGCTGGGTGGCCAGGATGGCGGCGGAGCCGAACGCGGTTCCCGACAGCAGCGTGAGCGCCTGGAGAGCCACGCGCACGGCAAACGGCAGCCGGGCGTAGGCGGGGAAAACGAGCCGAGCCGACACCAGCGCCGTGAAGCCCACGAGCTCCGCGAACGTCACGCTGATGACCAGCAGCGGCAGCAGCGCACCCTGGCCGCGCGTGAACGCGATCCCGCCCGCGACCGCGCAGCCCAGGGCCGCCCATCCGGCGGCCCAGGCCGCGAGAAACGCGAGCGGGCGTCCCGCCGGGATGCCTGCGGCGCGCGGGCCCTCGAGGGGGAATCCGATTCGGGTGCGACCGGTGGCCGCGGAGGCCGGGGCGCTCGGTGCCGTCGCGAGGGTCATCTTCCCCACGCTCGAGGACGGGTGGTTCTCCGACCGTGACGCGAGGCGCCGCCCCGGCCGTCGTGACGCCGGCGCCTCGGTCATTATAGACGTCCGAGGGGCCCCGCCGGTTGCCTCGATCCGGGTGGCGGCGCCCGCGCGCCTGCGCGGGGGCGCCGGCGACCCGCGCCGACTATACTGGGGCGCTGCCGGAGGCCAGGGTTTGAGCCTGACCGACTCGCTCGGCCGCGTCCACGACGACCTGCGCGTGTCGGTGACCGACCGCTGCAACCTGCGCTGCCTCTACTGCATGCCCGAGGAGCCGGTCTGGTTCCCGCGCAGCGAGATCCTCTCGTACGAGGAGGTCGCCCGCGTGGTCAGGATCCTGGCGGGCCGCGGCGTCCGGAAGGTCCGTGTCACCGGCGGGGAGCCGCTGGTCCGGCGCGACCTCCCCGTGCTGGCCGGGATGCTCGCCCGGATTCCCGGGGTCGAGGACCTCTCCCTGACGACCAACGGGGTGCTGCTCGGCCCGCTGGCCAGGTCGCTCGCTCGTGCGGGCTTCGTGCGCGTCAACGTCAGCCTCGACACCCTCGACCGCTCGCGCTTCCACAGGCTTTCGGGCCGGGACGCCCTGGCCCGCGTGCTGGCGGGCCTCGACGCCGCCGCGGAGGCGGGCCTCTCGCCCATCAAGATCAATTCGGTGCTGCTGCGCGGCGAGAACGACGACGAGGCCGTGCCCCTCGCCGCCTTCGCCCGGGAGCGAGGGTTCGAGATCCGGTTCATCGAGTTCATGCCCCTCGAGAACGGGGGCGCCTGGGACCTCGCCCGCGTCGTGTCGGGAGCGTGGGTGCGGCGACAGATCGAGTCCCGGTGGCCTCTCGAGCCGGACCCGGACGCCGACCCGCGGGCGCCGGCGCGGCGCTTCCTCTACCGGGACGGGAGCGGGGCGGTGGGCTTCATCAACTCGGTCAGCGAGCCCTTCTGCGCCGACTGCGGGCGGCTCCGGCTGACCGCGGACGGGAAGCTTCGCGTCTGCCTCTACGACGACCGGGAGACGGACCTCAAGGGGCCGCTGCGGTCCGGCGCCTCCGACAGCGAGATCGCCGCCCTCGCGCAGCGGGCCGTGCGCGGGAAGGGCCGCGGCGGCGCGCTCGAGATCCTCGAGCGGCGGGCGGCCCCTCCCATCGCCCGGACGATGCACCAGATCGGAGGGTGATCGGCGGGCGTTCCGCGGCCGGTCGCTGCTAGTCGGGTCTTCGCGCGACGATTCCCGCCACCGCCCTCGAGGCGCCGCCCGGCCGCTCGGCCCCGACCTCTTCCCGGTAGCGCAGGATCTCCCAGTCGGCGAAGACCCTCTTGAGCTCGCCCGGCTCGAGGAGGTGGGCAGGGTCGGTGGGCTTGCCGTAGCGGGCCTGCTCGATCGTGTAGGTCTGGTAGACGACGACTCCGCCCGGGCGCACCCCGTCCCGGATGTCCTTGAAGACGGGGCGGTAGAGGTAGTTGAACACCAGGATGACGTCGTAGTACTCGATCGGGATGATGTAGGTCCCGTCCTCGACGTTCCCGATGACGGCGCGGATCGGCGCGTTGAGCCGCCGCGCCGTGGCCCGCGCCCGCGCGACCGCGTCGGGATCGATGTCCACGCCGTCCACGTCGAACCCGCGGCTCGCCAGGTAGATGGCGTTGCGGCCGTTGCCCATGGCCAGGTCCAGGGCGGTGCCCCTCGGCAAGAGGTCGAAGCTCTCCACGAGGAACCGGCTCGGGGCGACCTCGTCGTGGGGGTGGGTGCTGCCCTCGAGCCCGCGGGCGAGCGGCCCGGGCCAGTCGTCGAGCCCCGAGACGAGGTTCATCAGCGGTGCCACGCCGCGCTCGGCGAGGAACCGGCACGCCGCGATCCCTCGCATCCCGTGGCTGCAGACGACGGCGACGGGCGTCCCGCTGTTCGGGATCTCCTCGGCGCGCCGTTCGAGTTCGTGCAGGGGGATCAGCACCGAGCCGGGGATGTGGGCCCAGGCGTACTCGGTCTCCGTGCGAACGTCGAGGAGGAAGACCGACTCTCCCGTCGCGAGCCTTCGAAACAGCTCCTCGCCCTGGATCGGGCGGAACCTCTCGTCGATCTTCACCCGCACCCCCGTCGCCCCGCCCCGGGCGGTGAACTATAGCGGACCGAGGCGGACCGTGCCGCCCCGCCCCCCCTAAGGCAGGGGCCCGGCCGGGCGAGGCGTCAGCGCGCG
>JBBIHW010000052.1:0-12909 GCA_037446795.1 Acidobacteriota bacterium | reverse complement strand
GGCATTGTCCGGCTCCCAGCGCAGCCCCTCGCGGGCGGCCTCCAAGGCCTCCCGCAATTCCTGCCGCAAGACTCCGGAAAATCTCGCCGGTTGAGTCGAAGCCACCGGAGCGGTCGGATCGTCGAGGCAGAGGTAACGGGTTCGCGTCGAGGGTCCGTCGAGGACGAGCCTTCCGTCTCGGCTCGCGCGGGAGAGATCGGCGATGAGTTCTGCCGCGGTCGCGCAGCGGACCTCGAAGCCGCTCTGGATTGCCTCGTAGGCAAGAGCGGTCGCGAGATGGGCTTTCCCACGGTCCGGGTTGGCCAGGAGGAGCGGGGAGCTTCCATCCGTGACGAACTGCGGCGAGAGAAACGAACGGATCGGAACTGGCTGAAGGGCGGATGGCCGAGGAGAGCCTGCTCAGGTTCGACGCGGCCCCCTCCCGTTCCCCGGGCGGATCGCCTGCATGGTGCCCTTCAAGCTTTCGGACCGCGGGGCGAGGTTGTACAAGGCGGTCACCGAGCAGGTGCAGAAAGAGTTCAACCGGGCGCAGGCCCTCGAGGAACGACAGGCGCGCCGGCACGGTCGGCTTCGCCGTCACCATCCTGCAGCGTCGCCTGGCCTCATGGCCCGAAGCCACGGGTCAGTCGCTCCGCTGCCGGCGGGCACGGCTCGAAAGGCCGCTTCGCGGGCTGGAGCTGCCGCAGCGTCGCCCGTTGCCGCGCTGGCCTCCCTTCGCCCCCGACCCTGTCGGCAGCAGTCGCGAGAGGACGAGCCGTCGAAGGACGAACGAAGCGAACGATGGGGGTGCGCCCACTTCCTCGAGTGATCCCGCTCCGGCCTGCCCGCAGCCGACCCGACGCTCGGCCCCAGGGTCAGCTCACTTGCAGAAGTCGCCCGTCGTCCGGAGACACTCGAAGTTGTCCTCTACCTCGGGGCTCACGCCCCTGCCCGCCTCGTCACGCACCGTGACCAGGAAGGCGTCGCTCGCGATGGCTCCCCCCCGGGGATCCTCGTAGGCGGGTCAGACCACCCACGGGAACCCCTGGGAGCCGTCCAGGGCTCTCGTGCGCAGCCGCACGCAGCCCATGCTCTCCAGGTTCAGGATGTCGCTTTTCGTCTTGATGACGGGCGTGCCGTCCAGGTCGCGCCCGTTCTCCGCGGCCAGCCGGTCCATCTCCCGGCGGCAGCGAGCCGAGGCGACCCTGGGACCGTCCCAGCTCACGAAGGTCAACAGCCACAGCCCCAGCGGGTTGTTGCTGAAGTAACCGTTGTCGGTCTCGAAGATGTTGTCCTGGCGGCGATTTCCCGGGGCCGGGCTGAGGGGATCGCCATCCTTCTTGGGGAACAGGAACGCGCGGAACGAGTTGGCGATCGCCATGGCCCGGGCCCCTGCCGGATCGTTCGTGAACGTGTCCGGCATGACCATCCCGGCGATCACGTAATAGAGGAGGCTCCCATTGTGTTTGAACCCCCCCGTGGTCTCGACGATCCGGACGTCCCGGAAGTCCGGGTGGGGCGAGGCGTCCACCACGGAGACGCCGTCCGTCCCGTTGACGCGGTTCAGTAGCTTCTCCGGGTTGATGCCGTTGGCCCTGTAGAACTCGTCCGTGAAATCGAAGGCGGGCACGCGGTTGTAGGGGCGTTCGTCCGCTGCGACCGGTCCCGCCACGCAGAAGGCCAACCCCATGGCGAGGGTGACCATCGCCAGGTTGCGTTCCATGAGACATCACCTCCTTTTCTCGTCGTTGCTGGGGCCGAGCGTCGGGCACACCAGAAATCGATGCTCGTTTGCGTGCCCTGATACATAGCGCGGAACGAGTCTCTGCGGAGACCTTCCGAGGGAACGATCGCGGGAAACGCCGCGAAGTGTACGCCTCGGCCGTCCCGTCGCCCGCCGCGCGGCTCGGCAACAGAACAGCAGGGCGGGGGAGCCGACCCTCGTCAGCGAGCGGCGGGCTCGGCCCGGCTGACCGGCACGGGTCGGAGCACGAGCTCGACGTGGTGGCGGCTCCCGACCGCGGCGAGGGCCTCCTCGTCGCTCGCGGGCGGTCCCTCAGACCCGTCCTCCCGCAGGACCGAGAGACCGTAGCCCAGCGCGCGGAGCCATGCGAGGTAGTCCCGTGGCTCGACTCCTCCGAGCGACGCGAGGTTCGAGGGGGCGAACTCGGACACGATGACGGGCCGGTGCTTCTCGATCGAGCGCTCCATGCCGCGCAGCACCCGCGGCTCGGCGCCCTCGACGTCGAGCTTCACGAGGTCCATTTCGAACCCGCCGAGGTGGTCGTCCCACCGGAGGGCGCGCACCGTCTCGAACCGGGGCGCGGGGCCGTGGACCTCGCGCTCGAGGGCGCGGCGGTCGGGGTGGGTGAAGCGGGCTCCGCTGTTGGGAGCGTTGCCGAGGTCGGACAGCGTCAGCTCGCCGTCCGAGTCCGAGAGCGCCGCCTCGAGCACCTCGACCGGAGCGCCGCCACGCGCGAGCGACACCGAGAGCTTCAGGAGCGATGCGTTGGCCGGGTCGGGCTCGACCGCGATGACTCGGCCCTCCGGACCGACGAGCGAGGCCGCGTGGAGCGCATGGAAGCCCACGTTGGCGCCCACGTCGAGGACCCGCATCCCCGGCCGGAGATGGCGGCGGTAGAACGCGACCACGTGCGGCTCGTAGGTGCCGTGCTCGAGGATCTCCCAGCCGACGCCGAAGTCGCTCGCGGGGACAGCGACCGTGAACAGGCCGTCGAGGGCAGGAGCGAGGACCGTCGCCCCGCCGCTGCGGAACGCGGCTTGAGCCATGCGGCGAAGCAGGAACCCCCGTGCTGCCTTCCTGAAGCCGTCGAGGGCGATCCTCGTCTCGGCCTCGCGCCTCTCGGCCCGGTCGAGCCTCCGCCCGGTCACGGCGCGGCACACGATGTCGAGAAGCGCGCGCCGCGCCAGCAGCCCCGCCTTCATGGCGGAGCGATTCTACTCGACGGCCAGACGGCGTCCTCGTCCGAGGGTTATCGGCTGGCCGACGCGGCCGCCAGGGACGACCACGACACCACGGTCCCGCCGTGGACGGCCATGAAGCGGCGCGCGGCATCTTCGTCGGCGAACGGCACGACGCTCGGCTCGCAGCGATCGTATTCCGGAAGGAGGCAGCAGCCCTCGGCGCTGCGAAGCGGCTCGGTGCGGACACCGCGGCACGGGTGGACGTCGCTGCCCTCGACGAACACGGCGCGCTCCGCCGGGATCGGCCTGGCCGTGTCGAAGTCGCGCACGGTGACCCGGGAGGGCTTTCCCTTCGAGGCGATCAGGCGCGCCCCGCAGCGAGGGCAGCAGGTGCGCTGGAGCTCGCCGGTGTCCCAGGCCACGGTAATGGCCAGGTTGCTGCACTCGGTCCGGTCGCAGACGGAACAGCGGGCGGCCGCCGATCCGCACCCCTCGATCGGGGGGAGCGCCAGGGCGAGCAGGAGCAATCCCCAGGCCGTTCGATTCGGGAAGCCCATCGGCCGGCTCCACGTCCAGGCTAGCACCGGGCCGGCCCGCGCTCCACGGTGCCCGGCATCTGCGGGGTTCCGCAGGCAGAAAGAGTTCAGCGGCGAGCGGCTCCGCGCCGCGTTCGAGGAGGCGATCCGCTCGCTATAATGCCGCTCGCGCGATGATTCCAGTCACGCGACCGCCGGGTTCCGCGGTTTCCCAGGTCCCGCCGTCGTGGGAGGCCGCAACAAGGCCCGCCGGGTCGCGGCTGCGCATCGGGGCCGTCGCGGCGGCCACGTTCCTGGTCAGCCTCGCCCACTACTTGACGCCGGCGGAGCACTTCCTTCTCCACAACATCTACCAGCGCCTCTACTACATTCCCATTCTCCTGGCCTGCGCGTGGTTCGGGCTGCGGGGCGGGCTCCTGACGGCCGCGGCCTGCGCGGCACTCTATGCGCCGCACATCCTGGTGCACTGGAGACACATCGCGGCCTACCAGACCAACCAGCTCCTCGAGCTGGTCCTGTTCGCCGTCATCGCGCTGGTCGCCGGCGTGCTCTCGGATCGGGAGCGATCTCTCCGGCGGCGGGCCGAAGCGACGGCGGCGGAGCGGGATCGGGCGCTCAACGATCTCCAGGAGACGCTCGAGGCGCTTCGGCGCAGCGACCGCTTCATCACGCTCGGAACGCTCGCGGCCGCGATGGCGCACGAGATCCGCAATCCGCTCGCCGCCATGCGCGGGGCGACCGAGATCCTCGAGAGGGACTACTCGCCCGGCCATCCACGGAGGGAGTTCCTCGACATCCTCCGCCGAGAGATGGAGCACCTCATCGAGGTCACGGGGAAGTACCTGGAGTACGGCAAGCCCCAGCCACCCGAGCTGAGGCCCACCGATCTGAACGCCACGGTCGCCTCCGTGGCCGGGCTGCTGCGGAGGAGCGCCCAGCGGGCAGGGGTCGTCATCGAAACGCGGCTCGAGCCGGATCTCCCTCCCGCCCTCGCCGACCCCACGCAGCTTCACCAGGCCCTCGTGAACCTCTTCCTCAACGGCATCCAGGCCATGGGCGCCGGAGGGAGGCTGGAGGTGAGCACGGGCTGCGCGTCCTCGGCCCTGTTCGTCGAGGTCCGCGACCACGGCCCTGGGCTGCCCGAGGGTCCGACTGAGCGCCTGTTCGAGCCGTTCTTCACGACGAAGCCGGGGGGGAGCGGCCTGGGGCTCGCCGTGACGCGGCGCATCGTCGAGGACCACGGCGGGCGCATCGAGGCCGCGAGCGTCGAGGACGGGGGCGCCTGCTTCCGGATCGAGCTCCAGACCGCGCCGGCGGGGGCGGTGGTCTGATGGCCAGGGATCCGACGCGGGTCCTCCTGGTGGACGACGACGACAGTCTCCGCAGGGTCGTCGAGTACCAGCTCGCCGACGCCGGCTTCGAGGTCCGGGCCGTGGACAGCGCCGAGAGGGCGCTCGAGGCTCTGCGGGAGCAGCCCTTCGAAGTCGTGGTCACGGACGTCCTCATGCCGGGGATGGACGGCATCGCGCTCCTCGACCGGATCCGCATCCTCCACCCGGACACGGCGGTCGTCGTGATCACGGCCCACGGGGACGTGGCCACGGCCGTTCGGGCCATGCAGCTCGGGGCGCTCGACTTCGTGGAGAAGCCGTTCACCATCGAGCGGCTGAAGGTCACCCTTCGCAAGGCGATCGAGTACGCGGGCCTGCGCGACGAGAACCGGCGCCTCCGGGCGCTCGTCCAGGAGCACGACGCGTTCCAGAACTTCGTGGGATCTTCTCCCGCGCTCAAGGCGGCCCTCTCGGACCTCGCCCTCGCGGCCTCCTCCGACGCGACCGTGCTCCTGCTGGGCGAGAGCGGAGTGGGCAAGGAGCTGGCCGCGAGGGCCATCCACCTCAACTCCCGCCGGCGCGAGGGTCCCTTCGTCGTCGTCAACTGCGGCGCCATTCCCGAGACCCTCATCGAGTCCGAACTGTTCGGGCACACCAGGGGCGCGTTCACGGGCGCGGCAGGGGAGCGGAAGGGGAGGTTCGAGCTGGCCTCCGGGGGAACCATCCTGCTCGACGAGGTGGCCGAGCTTCCGCTGCAGCTCCAGCCCAAGCTCCTGCGCGTTCTCCAGGAAGGAGAGGTGGACAAGGTCGGCGCGGAGAGGCCGGTCCGCGTGGACGTCCGGGTCGTGGCGGCCACCCATCGGGACCTCCTCTCCCGCGTCCGGGAGGGCTCCTTCCGAGAGGACCTCTACTACCGCCTCGACGTCGTCCCCCTGCGGCTGCCGCCGCTGCGGGAGCGCGTCGAGGACATCCCGCTGCTGGCCGAGCACTTCCTGGTGAAGCACGCGCGCCGGCACGGCCGGCCCGTCCCGCAGATCCATCCCGACGTGTTCGAGGCGCTCGAGAGGTACGACTGGCCCGGCAACGTCCGGGAGCTCGAGAACCTCATGGAGCGCCTGGTCGTCCTGAGTCGGACCGACCGGATCGGCCTCGAAGACATTCCCGAGACGTTCCGCCGCGAGGCGCCGCGCTTCGGCGGCGTGCGGATGGAGCTGCCGGCGCAGGGCATCGTCCTCGAAGAAGTCGAGCGCAGCTTGATCGAGGAGGCCCTCCGCCGCTCGCGCGGCAACCAGAGCGCGGCCGCGCGCTTCCTCGGGATCTCGCGGCAAACGCTCATCTACCGGATGCAGAAGTTCGGGCTGCGCTGACCGGTCCACGGGGGCCCGTTCCCTCGACCCGCTCCCGCGCCGCTCCCCGCCGATTCCGGCCACTCACCCGGGTCCGGGTGTGGGATTTCCGCCGGCCTGTGTGGCAGGAGGCGCAACGACCGGTGCTGCTCGCGCCCACGGCCGGCGACCTCGGAGCCTGATTCCGTGGCACGGCGGTTGCTTGGTAGGCGGCCACGATGGCGGCGAGCGTGGAGAGTCGCATGCGGACGTCATTTCGCGCGGTGCTGCTCGTCGCGCTCGTGGCGGCGGCACCCGCTCCCGCGTCGGAGCCCCCGGTCGGGGAGCCGCTGAACCTCGCTGCGCTTCTCGCGGAGGCCGAGGTCTCGAACCCCGAGCTGCGGGCCGCGGCCGCGCGGCGCCTCGCCGCCGAGCGTGTTCCGTCTCAGATGCAGGCGCTGCCCGACCCGACGGTCTCCCTGAGCTACGACAACGACGGCGTGGACCGGCTGACCCTCGGCGAGCGGGACATGACGCGGCTGTCGGTGGCCTGGACCCAGGAGGTTCCCTACCCGGGGAAGCGCAGGCTGGCGGGCGACGTGGCGCGCGCCGAGGTGGGCGTGGCGGGTCAGGCCCTCGAGGCGGCGCGCCTGCGCGTCCGCGCCGCGGTCAAGACCGCCTACGCCGACCTCTACCTCCTCGACCGCACGCGAACCATTCTCGGGGAGAGCCGGAAGCTCCTCGTCTCCTTCCGCGACGCCGCGAAGGCGCGCTACGAGACGGGAGAGGGCATCCTCGAGAACGTCCTCAAGGCGGAAACCGAGCTGTCCAAGATTGACGCCGAGCTGGCGGTGAACGCCCAGGAGCGCAGGAGCGCCGCCGTCGCCCTCAACGCGCTGCTGGGCCGCGAGGCGGACAGTCCCCTCGGCCCTGCCGTCGCTCTGCCCCCGGCGCGACTCGCCGACCGGGAGGCGCTCGAGCGCGCCGCTCTCGAATTGTCGCCGGAGGTTCTGGAGCTCGAGGCGATGGCGCAGCGGGAGGAACGCCGCCTGGAGCTCGCTCGGAGGAATCTGAAGCCGGACTTCATGTGGACGGCTGCCTACGCGAACCGGGGCGGGCTCGACCCGATGGTGATGGGGATGGTCGGCGTGCGCCTGCCGCTCTACCGGAAGCGCAAGCAGGCGCAGGCCGTGGCCGAGACCGAGCTCGGCCTCGAGGCTGCGCGGCACGACCTGGAGCGGCGAAGGGTGGACACGCTCTCCGAGGTTCGCGACCTCGTGGCGCGGGCCGAGAGGGCCGAGACGCTGGAGAGGCTGTACGACTCCGCGATCCTGCCCCAGGCGCGCAGCGCTCTCGATGCGGCCGCGGCGTCCTACCAGACGGCGCAGGTGGAGTTCATCACGCTGCTGGAGGACTTCCGGACCGTCCTCGACTACGAGGTGCAGTACGAGACGCAGCGCGCCGAGAGGGTCAAGGCCCTCGCCGGGCTCGAGGCGCTGACGGGGACGACCCTCGTGCTCGCCGGGGGCGAGGCGAAGGAAGGCGGGGCAGGAGATGAGTAGGTCTCGATGCGTCGTCGCGGCGGCGGTGATGGCGCTCCTCGTGACCGTGGCGGGCGTGGGCTGGTTCGTCACGAACCGCTCGGGGCAGCCCGGGGAGACCGCGGAGACCGCCGCGGGAGTGGCGAAGTACCACTGCCCGATGCACCCGACCATGGTGTCGGACCGCCCCGGTGACTGCCCGATCTGCGGGATGCGAATGGTCCCCATCGAAGAGGAAGACACGCACGAGGCGACCGGTCACGCCGCCCCGGCGGACGCGAGCGCACCGGAGGCGGAGCGGCAGGCGCCCGCGGTGGCCGACCGCGCGGCGGTGCGGCTGTCGGCCCAGAAGCAGCAGCTCATCGGCGCGAAGATCACGGAGGTCGTCCGGTCGCCGCTGCGCCGCGTCATCCGGACGGTGGGCCGCGTGACCTACGACGAGACCCGCTTGAGGCACGTCCACACCAAGATCGCCGGCTACGTGGAGAGGCTCCACGCGAACGCCACCGGCGAGCTCGTCCGCGAGGGCCAGCCCCTCCTCGAGATCTACAGCCCCGAGCTGCTGGCCTCCCAGCAGGAGTACCTGGTCGCCCTCAAGGCCAGGTCGAGAACGGCAGGCAGCCCTCTTCCCGGCGTGGCCGACAGCGGCGCGGAGCTCGTGGCGAGCGCGAGGCGGCGCCTCGAGCTCTTCGACCTCACGGACGACCAGATCGGCGAGCTGGAGCGAACGGGCCAGGCCAGGCGGACGGTCACGCTCTACGCGCCGATCTCGGGATACATCATCCGACGGAACGTCACGCAGGGAGAGAGGATCGAGCCGGGGACCATGCTGCTGGACGTGGCCGACCTCTCGCGCGTCTGGGTGCTGGCCTCGATCTACGAGTACGAGCTGCCCTTCGTGCGGACGGGGCAGAAGGCCGCGATGACCCTCGCGTACTTCCCGGGCCGGACCTTCGAGGGGAGGGTGGGCTTGATCTACCCGACGCTGGATGCGGCCACGCGGACGGTCCAGGTGCGGCTCGAGTTTGCGAATCCCCGCCTCGAGCTGAAGCCCGAGATGTACGCCGAGGTCCTGATCGAGGCCGAGATGGGAGAGGGTCTCACCGTCCCGGACAGCGCGGTGATCGAGACGGGCACCAGGAGCATCGTGTTCGTGGACCAGGGCGGCGGCCTCTTCGAGCCGCGGGAGGTCGAGGTGGGCGTCAGGCTGCCCGACCGCTACCAGATCCTGAAGGGCCTCGAGGAGGGCGAGAAGGTCCTGACCTCGGGCAACTTCTTCGTGGACTCGGAGTCGAAGCTCAAGGCGGCCCTCGCGGCCACGACCCGGGGCGCGCCACCAGCGCCGCAGCACCAGCACTAGGCCATGGTCAAGCGCATCATCGAGTTCTCGGCGGAGAACAAGTTCATCGTGCTCGTGCTGTCGGCCGTGGCCGTGGTCATGGCGGCCTACGCCATGCGCAACGTGCCCCTCGACGCCATCCCCGACCTCTCGGACACCCAGGTGATCGTCTACTCGCGGTGGGACCGCAGTCCCGACATCATGGAGGACCAGGTCACCTATCCGATCGTCACCGCGCTGCTGGGCGCGCCGAAGGTGAAGGCGATCCGCGGCTTCTCGGACTTCGGCTACTCCTACGTCTACATCATCTTCCAGGACGGTACGGACATCTACTGGGCGCGCAGCCGCACGATCGAGTACCTGAGCAAGATTCTGCCGCGCCTTCCCGAGGGCGTCCGCACGGAGCTCGGTCCCGACGCCACGGGGGTCGGCTGGGTCTACCAGTACGCCCTCGTGGACCGCAGCGGCCGGCACGACCTGGCCGAGCTGCGTTCCTTCCAGGACTGGTACCTGCGCTACTGGCTCCAGAGCGTCCCCGGTGTCGCCGAGGTGGCCTCGATCGGCGGGTTCCAGAAGCAGTACCAGGTGAACGTGGACCCCGAGGCCCTGCTCGCCACCAACGTCCCGCTCCAGAAAGTCATCGGCGCCATCCGCGAGGGGAACAACGACGTCGGGGGAAGGCTCGTCGAGTTCGCCGGCGCCGAGTACATGGTCCGGGGCCGGGGCTACGCCCGCTCGGTCCGCGACATCGAGCAGATCGTCGTCGGCGACAACGGCAAGGGCGTTCCCGTGCTCGTACGGGACGTGGCCAGGGTCAGCCTCGGGCCCGACATCCGGCGGGGCGTCGTGGATCTGGACGGCCTCGGGGACGCGGTCGGCGGCATCGTCGTCATGCGGCACGGCGAGAACGCGCTCAACGTCATCGGGCGCGTCAAGGAGAGGATCGAACAGGTCCGGCCCTCGCTGCCGGAGGGCGTGGCGCTCGTGACGGTCTACGACCGGTCGGAGCTGATCGAGCGCTCGATCGAGAACCTGAAGCACGAGCTCGTCTCCGAGATGATCATCGTGAGCCTGGTCATTCTGGTCTTCCTCTGGCACATCCCGTCCTCGATCGTCCCCATCATCACGATCCCGGTCTCGGTCGTCCTCGCCTTCATCCCCATGTACTTCATGGGCGTCACCTCCAACATCATGTCGCTGGCCGGGATCGCCATCAGCATCGGGGTGCTGGTGGACGGCGCCATCGTCGAGATGGAGAACGCCTACAAGAAGCTCCAGCTCTGGGTGGCGGGCGGCCGGCAGGGCGACTACCACACGGTGAGGCTCGAGGCGCTCAAGGAGGTGGGGCCGGCGGTCTTCTTCTCGCTCCTGGTCATCGCGGTCTCCTTCATGCCGATCTTCACCCTGGTGGACCAGGAGGGGCGCCTGTTCAAGCCGCTGGCGTACACGAAGAACCTCTCCATGGCCATCGCCGCGGTCCTGGCCATCACGCTCAACCCGGCGACACGGATGCTCTTCATCCGGATGGCCGTCCCGCTTCCGGCCGCGGTGGCTCGCCCGGCTCGCGACCGGCGTGGCCGTCGGGACCTACTAGCCCGAGGAGCGGCATCCGATCAGCCGGCTCCTTTTCAGGGTCTACGAGCCCGCCTGCCGGCTCGTGCTCGACTGGCCGAAGACCACGATCGCGGTCGCCGCGATCCTCGTGCTGACCACGATCCCGGTCTACCTGAGCCTCGGCTCCGAGTTCTTCCCGCCGCTCGACGAGGGGGCGCTCCGCTACATGCCGCCCACCCCGCCGGGCCTGTCGGGGACCGAGGCGGAACGGTTCCTCCAAGTCACCGACAAGATGATCGCCGAGGTGCCCGAGGTCGTGCGGGTCTTCGGCAAGGCGGGGCGCGCGGAGACCTCGACGGATCCGGCTCCGTTCTCCATGCTCGAGACGACGATCCTGCTCAAGCCGCACTCCGAATGGCGCCGCGTGGAGCGTTTCTACTCCGACTGGCCCGAGTTCCTCCAGGCCCCGTTCCGCCGGATCTGGCCCGACCGCATCAGCCGCGAGGATCTCGTCGCGGAGCTGGACCAGAGGCTCCGGATCCCGGGGGCCGTCAACGCGTGGACGATGCCCATCAAGAACCGCATTGACATGCTGACCACCGGGATCCGGACTCCCATCGGCATCAAGATCCTGGGGCCCGACCTGGCGGTCATCGAGCGCGTCGGGACCGAGATCGAGGCCGTCCTGCGCGAGCTGCCCCGCACGCGGAGCATCTACGCGGAGCGGACGGCCGGCGGGTACTTCCTGGACTTCGACCTCCGGCGCGACCAGCTCGCGCGCTACGGCCTGACCATCGGCGAGGCCCAGATGGTCATCATGTCGGCCATCGGGGGAGAGCCCATCACGACCACGGTGGAGGGGAGGGAGCGGTACACCGTGAACGTCCGCTACGCCCGCGAGACGCGGGACAACCTGGACGGACTCCGGCGCGTCCTCGTGCCCACGACCAACGGCGCCCAGGTCCCGCTCGCGCAGCTCGCCGACATCCGGCTCACCACCGGTCCCGGCATGATCCGGGACGAGAACGGGATGCTCGCCGGCTACGTCTTCGTGGACATCGCCGGCTCCGACGTCGGAGGCTACGTCGAGGAGGCCAAGGAGGCTGTCGCGAAGGAGGTCGAGGTCCCCACCGGATACGCGATCCAGTGGAGCGGCCAGTACGAGAACATGCTCCGCGTCCGGGAGCGCCTGAAGATCGTGGTCCCCATCACGATCTTCCTGATCTTCGTCCTCCTCTACATGAACACCCGGTCCTGGGTCAAGTCGAGCATCGTGATGCTGGCGGTGCCGTTCTCGCTGATCGGCGCCGTCTGGCTCCTGTACGTCCTGGGCTACAACATCTCGATCGCGGTGTGGGTGGGGATGATCGCCCTGATGGGCCTCGACGCCGAGACAGGCGTGTTCATGCTGCTGTTCCTGGACCTGGCGTACTACGAGGCCGTCCGGGCGGGCAAGATGAGAACGCGGGAGGACCTGAGGGAGGCCATCGTCCACGGCGCCGTGAAGCGGATCCGTCCCAAGATGATGACGGTCTGCGCCGCGTTCATGGGCCTCATGCCGATCATGTGGTCGCTCGGCACGGGAGCGGACATGATGAAGCGCGTCGTGGCCCCGATGGTCGGGGGGCTCGCCACGAGCTTCATCCTGGAGCTTCTCGTCTACCCGCCGATCTACGAGATCTGGAAATGGAGGTTCGAGTTGAAGCACGGCACGGTGGACCCGGCCGCCATCCCTCTGCCCGAGAAGCTCGGGCATTGACGCGGGCGGGCCGCGAAGGCTTTCCCGACCCGCCGGGACGATCCCGGCGCGACAAGGAGGTCGTTCGATGACAGCTCGAGGTCTCGCGATGCTCTCGATCGCAGCGGTGCTCGCCCTCTCCGGTCCCGCCCCGGCGGCCGGGAAGGGCCACGCCCACGGCGAGGAGGTCACGGTCCAGGGCGAGATCCTGGACATGGCCTGCTTCGTCGCCCACGACGGCAAGGGCGCGAGCCATGCCGAGTGCGCGAGGAAGTGCCTGAAGGAAGGCCAGCCCATGGGGCTGCTGGCCCCGGACGGCGAGGTCTACCTGCTCTTCGCCGACCACGCGGACGCGAGGGCCTACAACGAGGCCAAGACGTTCGCGGGGAAGAAGGTCGAGCTGAAGGGCGAGCCCGCGAGCAAGGGAGTCTTCAAGGGGATCACGGTCCACGGCGTGAAGCCCCTGTAGCTGGCTCCTCTGCGGCGGGCGGCGAGGGGGCGGTGCTCCCCTGCGCCGACCGCGGCTGCCGTCGCTCGACGGAACGGAGGACCCTTTCGAGTGCTGCGGGGACGCCCTCGTTCGCGCGCGCTAGCCTGCATTATTCACGAAGCGCTCGACAGTCATGCTGACGGCCCGGGAA
>JBBIHW010000051.1:7592-12955 GCA_037446795.1 Acidobacteriota bacterium | reverse complement strand
CGCTGCGGCGGCAAGGGCGACCGCGATCCCGACCGACCTTCTCATCTCGTCCTCCTCGATCGCCCCCGGGTTCCTCCGGGGGATTCCTCGCGGGAGGGCATTTCAAGCGGCATGCCCGCGCGCAGTGCGTGCGGGATTTCGATCGCGAAATCCCGAGGAGGACCGGGAGAGCGCGGGTTTTCTTCGGATCGAGGAGGTGCCGTCGTTCCGTCCGCGCCAGTGGCCCATCGTGCCGCGGCACCCCTCGGGGTCGACGTATGTCGCTGCGGAAAAGCAGCTGGACGGAATCGCACCCGGCGTTACCGGGTTGTGACGGGCGCAGGATCGGACCCGTGGTCCATCCCCTCGTCAGGGCTCGCGTGCCGGTCGCGCTCCACCGGAGGCGAACCTCCGGCCCGACGGGCCCGGGTCGCCCGCGACCGGCGAGCGGGTCGCGGTCAGCTCTTCTTCGAGGTCTCGACGAACACGCTGCTCCAGTGCCGCTCGACGTTCTTCGCGCCGCACTTCGGGCACTTGACGGCCTTCGGGTCGTATGCGCTCACCGCCTTGACAACCTCGAAGGCCTTCTTGCAGTCGAGACACATGAACTCGTAGGTCGGCATGGCGGCCTCCTCGACGAAAGCCCTCCTATCCGGTACCGACCTATTCTAGATCAGCGGAGGCGGGCGCGGCAGACCGGTCCGGCGATCCCGGGGCTCCGGAATGCGGCAGGGATCGGGCCGGTCGCCCGTTTGACGGCGCCGGTCGCCTCCGTGATACTTCCGCGCGGGTCGGACCGCTCGTGAGGTCGGGGCTCCCGGAGCGTCTGCTGCTCGCCGCCGCCGCCGCGGCGCTCGGGCTTCCCGCGTGCACCGGGGGGCACGCGGCGCGCCCGGCCGACGATCTCCGAGCCCTCCCCGGGGCCGAGCTGGCGGTCCGGCGCGGGGATTTCGTCGCCACGTTGCCTCTGAGCGGACAGCTCCGGGCGGTGCGCGCCGAGGAGGTCCTCGTGCCGAGGCTTCCGACCTGGACCGCCCAGATCCGCTGGCTCGAGAGCGACGGGGCGAGGGTGGAGGCCGGCCAGAAAGTGGCCGAGCTCGACAGCACGGCCCTCGTCTCCGGCCTCGAGGACCGCCGGGCCGATCGCGACAAGGCGGTGAGCGAGCTGGCGCGGCGCGAGGCCGAAGTGGGCTCCCAGATCGCCGACCGGGAGCTCCAGGTCGAGAAGCGCCGGATCGAGCTCGAGAAGGCCCGCATCGAGGCCTCGGTCCCGCTCGAACTGCTTCCCGCCCGCCAGTGGCAGGAGAGGCAGCTCGCCGTCATCCGGGCCGAGACGGCCTTCGCGAAGGCCGTGGAGGACCTCGAGGCGTTCCGCGTCTCGTCGGTTGAGGAGCTGAGGCAGAAGCGGATCGCCATCGAGAAGGCCGAGCGCGAAATCGGGGCGGCGGAGCACGCCCTCGAGGTGGCCGTGCTGCGGGCGCCGAAGGCGGGCATCCTCGTCGTCGGCGATCACCCGTGGGAGGGCCGCAAGTTCCAGGTCGGCGACAACGTCTGGCCGGGCGTCACGCTCGTCCAGATCCCCTCGCTCGAGGAGATGCGGGTGGACGCCTACGTCGCGGACGTGGACGACGGGAAGGTCGCGGCCGGCATGCCCGCCCTGTGCACGCTCGACGCCTATCCCGAACTGAGCTTCCCGGGTCGCGTCCTCGAGATCACCCCGATCGCCCAGGAGGCCGAGTGGCGCTCCCTCCGGCGGAGCTTCCGCGCGACGGTCGCGCTCGATCGTTCCGATCCCGAGCGCATGCGTCCGGGCATGTCGGCGCGCGTCGAGGTCGAGACGGCGCGCCGCCAGGGCGTCCTCCTCGTCCCGCGCGAGGGCCTCGACCTCTCCCAGGATCCTCCCCGCGCCCTCCTTCTCGACGGCGGCGCTGCCGAGGTGAAGCTCGGGGGATGCAACGCGCGCGAGTGCATCCTCGAGAGCGGGCTCGAGGCGGGGACCCGCCTCGCGCGGAGCGTGGCCCGTGCGGGCTAGGCGGACCAAGGGGTTCGCCGCCGCCGCCGCCCTGGTCGCCGGCGGCTGGTACCTCGCCCGCGGCGCAGGGGGCGACCTCGACGCCGGCTGGACCGAGGTGAGGCGCGCCGACCTCGTGCTCGGCGTGGAGGTCACGGGCACGCTGGCCGCGGTCGAGTCGAGCTTCCTCGGGCCGCCCCCGGTCCCGGACGTCTGGGACTTCAAGATCACCATGATGGCTCCGGAGGGGAAGGACGTGAAGCGCGGGGAGCCTGTGCTCGCGTTCGACGCCAGCGAGCTGCAGAAGAAGCTCGAACTCAAGCTGGCCGAGCGGGACGCCGCGCGCAAGCGGATCGAGGAGAAGGAGATGACCGTCGCCCTGGCGCGCGAGCGGGACCGCCTCCGGGTCGCGGAGGCCGAGGCGAGGCGCCGCAAGGCCTCCCTCAAGGTGGTCGTTCCGGAGGAGCTTCAGAAGGCCCAGGAACTCGAGCGGGCGCGGCTCGAGCTCGAGGAGGCCGAGCGCGAGATCGCGTTCGTTCGCGCCGCCGTCGCCGGGGCCGCGCGGGCCGACGAGGCCGAGCTCGCCTCCCTCCGCGATCAGCACGACGCCGCGGACCGGCGCGTCCGGGAGATCCGCGAGGCGATCGAGCAGATGACCGTGCGGGCCCCGCGCGACGGCACGGTGATCTACACGGCCGACTGGCGGGACGAGAAGAAGAAGGTCGGTGACTCGGTCTGGCGCGGCGAGCGCGTTCTCGAAATCCCCGACCTGCGCAGGATGAAGGCCCGCGGCGAGGTGGACGAGGCTGACGCGGGGCGGATCCGCGCGGGCCAGAGGGTCGTCCTGAGGCTCGACGCCCATCCCGAGATGGAGTTCACGGGGAAGGTCGCGTCGGTCTGGAACGTGTTCGAACGGAAGTCGTGGAGGGAGCCCCAGAAGGTCATGCGCCTCGAGGTGGAGCTCGACCGCACGGACTCCGCGCGGATGAGACCCGGGATGCGTTTTCGCGGGACGATCGAGACCGAGCGCAACCCCGGCGCGCTCCTCGTCCCGTCGCAGGCCGTCTTCCCGACCCGGGAGGGGCCGGTCGCCTACAGGAAGACCCTGTTCGGTTGGCGGAAGGTGCGACTCGAGACCGGCCGTCGGAACGAGAAGGAGGTGGAGATCCTGGCGGGTCTCGAGCAGGGCGATCGCGTGGCCCAGCGAGACCTCGAGGCGGCGAGGCGGAGGCGGAGGTGACCCGCCGGCGCAGGCTCGCCCTCCAGGGTCTCGGAGCCCTCGGTCTCGCCGCGGTGGCCGTCCCCGCGGTCGTGCTCGGCCTCGGCGGGGGCCTGCAGGTCCCCGCCGCCCCCGTGACCCAGGGGCGGTTCGTCCGGCGGGTCGTCGCCGAGGGGATCCTGAAGGCCGTGGAGGCGACCCCTCTCGTGGCCCCGCTCGAGGCCGAAGGCAGCCTCAAGATCGTCTGGCTCGTTCCGGACGGGAGCCGCGTCCGGAAGGACGACGTCGTCGTCCGGTTCGATCCGACCGAGTTCGAGAAGAAGCTCGCCGACAGCGAGTCGGACCGGGCGACGGCCCGGAGCAAGCTCGCGGGGGCCCGCGCGTCGTCGCTGGGCGAGCTGCGGAACCTCGAGCGCGACGCGGATCTGGCCCGCCGGGAGCTGGAGCTGGCCGATCGCTTCGAGGCGAAGGACCCGGCGATCTTCTCGAGGCAGCAGATCATCGAGTCCGAGATCGATCGGGAGCTCGCCTCCGTCCGCGCGGACAACGCTCGGAACGTCCGCGCCGTCAAGGAGAAGCTGTCCGAGGTGAGCGCGGACCTGATCGAGATCGAGCGCCGCAAGGCCGAGCTGGGCATCGCGCACGCCCGCAAGGCGCTCACCGCGGTCGAGATCCGCGCGCCGCACGACGGGATCGTCGTCTACAAGCGCGACCGGAGACAGACCCCGCCCAAGATCGGCGACACGGTGTGGAGCGGCGAGGCGCTCGGCGAGATGCCGCAGCCGGACGTGCTCGAGGCCGAGGTGTTCGTCCTCGAGGCGGACGCCGGAGGTCTCGCGGCAGGCCAGGCGGCAGAGGTCGTCGTCGAGGCGAGGGCCGGGGCGACGTATCGGGCCACGGTGAAGAGCGTGGACCGCCTCGCGCGGCCCCGCGTTCCCTGGATCCCGGTCCAGTACTTCCGGGCCACGCTCAAGCTCGAGCGGACGGATCCGCAGGCGATGAAGCCGGGCCAGAGGGTCGTGGCCACCCTGGTCCTCGACGAACGGGAGGCGGCGCTGACCGTGCCCCGGAGCGCCGTGTTCGACAAGGACGGCAAGAAGGTCGTCTACCGGCGCCAGGGGAGGCGGTTCGAGCCGGTGGAGGTCGAGGCCGGCCCCGTAGCGGTGGGCCGGATGGTGGTCGAGAAGGGGCTCTCCGAGGGGGACTGGGTGGCCCTGCAGGACCCGACCCGACCGGTGGAGGAGCAGGAGCCGGGCTCGGTGCCGGTCGAGGCTTCCGCCCCCGGCGGTGCGGCCGCCGGAGGCGCCCGATGAGCGCGCTCGAGGCGCTCCGAACCGCCCTCGACGACCTCGCGGTCCACCGCCTGCGCTCGGCCCTGACCATGCTCGGCATGGTCTTCGGCGTGGCCGCCGTGATCGCGATGCTGTCCATCGGCGCCGGCGCCGAGCGCCAGGCGCTCGGTCTCATCGAGCGCATGGGGCTCCGCAACGTCCTCGTGCGGGCGAAGCCGATGAAGGACGACGACCTGCGCCAGGTGAGGAGGAGATCGCCCGGCCTGTCGCCGCGCGACGCCCAGGCGATCCTCGACGCCGTGCCGGGAGCGGAACTGGCGCTGCCCCGCATCGAGGTGGACCCCTACAAGGTCCTCGCGGCGGGGGCGAAGACCGAGGCCAAGGTGCACGGGGTGAGCTGGCGCCACCGCGACCTGGTGCGGCTCGAGCCCGAGGAGGGCCGCTGGCTCGATCCCCTCGACGAGCGGGAGCACGCCCAGGTGTGCGTCATCGGCCCGGCAGTGCGCCGGGACCTGTTCGGGCACGCGCCGGCCCTCGGCCGCACCCTGAAGATCAACGATGTCTGGTTCGAGGTCGTCGGGGTCCTCGAGGAGACCGGCGAGGGAAGATCGCTCGAGGGGGTGCCGGTCGGCTCGACCGCACGGGAGATCTACGTGCCGGTGACGACCGCGGCGCGGAAATTCGATCGCGATCCGCTCGCCTCGCCGCTCGACGAGATCGTGGTGCGCCTCGCGGGCGACGTGTCGCCGCGGAGGAGCACTGGGGTGATCCGGGAGCTTCTGAGCCGCCTGCACGGAGGAGCGGAGGACTACGAGCTGGTCGTCCCCGAGCTGGCCGATTCGGGCAAGGGCCTGCTTTCTCT
>JBBIHW010000051.1:0-7582 GCA_037446795.1 Acidobacteriota bacterium | reverse complement strand
ACGAGCTGGGAGTCCCCGAGGCGCTCCTCGAGCAGAGCCGCCGCACCCAGCGCCTGTTCAACATCGTCATGGGCTGCATCGCGGGGATCTCGCTCCTCGTCGGCGGCATCGGGATCATGAACATCATGCTGGCGAGCGTGCTCGAGCGCACGCGGGAGATCGGCGTGAGGCGCGCGGTCGGCGCGCGGCAGGCGGACATCCGCTCCCAGTTCGTGGTGGAGGCCTTCGCGATCAGCGCGCTCGGCGGCCTCGCGGGGATCGCCCTCGGGGTCGGGATCGCGCGCGTGGTCGCGGCGTACGCGGACTGGCCCACGGTGGTGACGGCGGGCTCCGTGCTCCTGTCCACGGGCGTCTCGGTGGCGGTGGGCCTCGCCTCGGGAATCTACCCGGCGGCCCGGGCTGCCGAGCTGGACCCGATCGAGGCGCTCCGCTACGAGTAGCCGCACCGGCGGGTCCGACGCCGGGCGCGCGCCTCCGCCCGGCGCTTCCCGCGCTCGGTCGCGCCGCAGGAAGGGCGCGCCACGATTTCGAGCTGCCGCGGGCACGGTTGGTACCGCGGCAGCGAACCGTCCCTAACCCCCGATCGGGCCACCGGGTATAAACGGAGTGAGCGGGTCCGCTTTCCGAGGCCGAGGGCCGGACCGGGAGGAGGAACGAAGATGCGCCGAGGGGATGCTCTGGTCGTCTGTCTGCTCGTCCTGACGGCGGTGGTCCCGGCCGGGCCCGCCGTGGCCCAGACGACGACCTGCAAGACCAGCAACTGCGCGGTGGGGAAAGATGCCAGCGGGAACCCGAACCTCCCGGCCGAATGCCAGAACCGGGCGGCTCCGCGATCGTTCACGGTCAACATGGACAGCGGGACGTTCCGGTTCGTCCCCCAGGACCTGCGTGTCGAGGGCGCGGCGGATGCTGCGGGCGGCCTCGGCAACTGGCAGTGCATCCGGTGGCACAAGGTCGGCAGCACCGCGGTACCGTGGCACTCGGCCACCGACGACACGCCGGGCGACAGCTGCCTGACCGCGACGGCGTGCACGGTGATGAACACGACGCCCCCCTGCGACTGGGAGACGGGAAACATTGACAACGCCCCCGCCTCGGGCAACCTGGAGTGGAGCGTCTGCCACTATCAGAAGGTGGTGCCGGGCGCCCACCACTACCGGTGCCGCCTCCATGTCGCGCTCGGCATGGTGGGAAGCTTCACGCTCGTCGAACCCATTCAGCTGCTGGTCAACAAGGGAGTGGGCGGCGAGGCCCTGCTCGAGTGGGCGGCGGGTGGAATCGGCCCGTGGAACGTGTGGCGGGACACGACGCCGAGCATGCCGGTCGCCACGAACCTGACGCCGGCCGGCACCGCGATGCGAAACCTGCTGGACGGAGCCGCCCTCGGCCCGGGGATGGCCTTCTTCTATCTGGTGAACGAGCGGAACTGACCCGTCCGCTCCCGCCGGGGTGACCAAAGCCCCGGTTCCGTCATTCCGGCGGAAGCCGGAATCCAGCCGTCACGAATCTGGACCCCGGCTTTCCGGGGTGACGTCCAGCCTGGGCTAGCTAGGGCGCCGCCGCGTAGACGGCCCTCCGGACAGTGAAGGGATACGTCTTCCCGTCCCTGGGCGAGATGTGCCGCCTCCAGAGCGCGGCGGGATGGAACCGGAAGGACAGCGTCCGGTGGCGGGATCGGACGAGCCGGAGCGCCGGGCCTTCTCCGCCTCCGGCGATCCCCTCGAGCGTGACCGCGAGCTCCTCGAGCCCCTCGGTCGGCAGCACCGGCCCCTTCAAATGGCGGCAGTGCTTCCACCAGAGCATCTCGTCCAGGTTGTCGAACTCGTAGAGCGGCCGCTGCCGGAAGACCGCCTCGAGCCTCTCGGGCCGGCCGGGGAGCTGGAGCAGCCCGGCGGGTCGCAGGTCGGCGGCCTCCTCGAGCTTCGCGCGCAGAGAGCGGCCGGGGAACAGGCGCGGCCCGGCGGGCTCGGCGCGCTCCCTGAGCGCGAGTCGCCGGACGAGGGGATCGGCGGGGAGGATCGCATAACCCGTCTCGCGGTCGCCGAGGAAGAGGCACGTCTCTGGCCGATCCATGTACCGCCGCGCCGTTCCTGCGAGCAGGCACGCGTCGAGGATCGAGGCCGCGCGCTCCACGTCGCGCTCGGAGGCGGACGCAGCGAGGGCCTCGCGCGCCGGCCTCAAGTCGTAACCCTCGAGCGCTCCGAGAACTCGGAGCAGCAGGTCCAGGACGCCCGCGCGCTCCGCCCAGGCGCTCGCCTTCGCGGCCGCCCGCGGGCGGTAGTCCGGGACCCGGAACGACCTGAACAGCGCCTCTTGGGCGTCCGTCCCGGTCGCGCGGGCGAGGCTGGAGCCTTCCCAGAGGAGGACCTTGAGGGCGAGATCGGGGTGGATCTCGGCGAGGCCGGAGACGTGCCCGTCCCGGTCCGGATACGGGAGGCACGGGGCCCCGGCCGCGGCGAGCGCCGCGAGCAACGCCTCGCCGCCCACGGCCCCGCGCTGGGCGCCTGCAAGGGCTCGACCTCCCGGCGGCGTCCGGTGACCGAGCCGTCTGCGGATCAGCCGGTCCACGAGCCGGAAGCGGACCGCTTTTTCGGGGACGACGACGGGGAGCCCCACGGCGAGCAGGAACGGCTCCCCCGCCGCGAGCTCGACGACGGACGACGCCATCTCGCCGAGCCCCGAGGGGTGGCGGACTGCGACGACCCGGCCGTCCCGCCCGAGGGCGACGAGCGAACCCCCGGAAACGCCCGGGGGGCCTGTCCGGACGTCGGCTCCCAGGATGCGCAACGGGCTGCCCCTCTGCGGCGCCGGCCGGCCACAGGTTGGGATGCGTCGTGGCGCGGTCGCCTTGCCGACCGCGTCGCATTATGCACGAGCCGCGGGGGGAGCCGCCCCGCCCGCGGCTTGACGGGACCGCTACCCTCCGATCTCGCGGCGGATCAGCTCGGCGAGGTCTCGGGCGTGCCGCTCCACGGCGGCGGGGTCGGTACCCTCGACCATGATCCGGACGACCGGCTCGGTGCCCGAGTAGCGGACGACGACCCGGCCCGAGCCGGCCAGGCTCTCCTCCGACCGGGCGAGGGCCTCGCCGATGACCGGGTGGCTGCGGAGATCGGGACGCGAGGCGACGCGCACGTTGAGCAGCGTCTGGGGGAACGGGACGATCGAGTCGAGCAGCTCCTCGAGCCGCTTGCCGTCGCGCGCGAGGGCGTCGAGGAGGAGGAGTCCCGTGAGCAGGCCGTCTCCCGCGACGCTCCGCTCGCGGAAGATGACGTGGCCCGAGGGCTCCCCGCCGAGGACGGCGTCCTCCGAGAGCATTCGCTCGAGGACGTACTTGTCCCCGACGGGCGCGCGGTGGAGACGGATGCCGTGCTCGCCGAGGCGCCTCTCGAGCCAGAAGTTGCTCATGACGGTCCCGACGACCTGGTCGCCGCGCAGCCTCCCCTCCCGCCTCATCCGAAGCGCCGAGACGAACAGGATGTGGTCCCCGTCGCACAGCCTCCCCTTGCGGTCCACGGCGAGGGCGCGGTCCGCGTCCCCGTCGAACGCGATCCCGAGGTCGAGCCCGCGCTCCCGGACGAGCCGCGCGAGGGCGCCGGTCTCGAGCGAGCCGCATCCGAGGTTGATGTTGCGGCCGTCGGGCGCCACACCGAGCGGGACGACCTCGGCGCCGTGGAAGCGGAAGACCTCCGGGGCGATGGCCGACGCCGCTCCGTTGGCGCAGTCGAGGCCGATCCTGAGCCCGCGCAGGAACCCCGCGGGGGTGACCGCCTGCTCGAGCCACCGCACGTAGCCGCGCACCAGTGCCGGGTCCTCCTCCCGGCCCCGCACGCGGGGGCCCGGATCCGGGAGCCCGGCGTCGAGGATCGAGGCCTCGATCTCCGCCTCGAGGGCGTCGGACAGCTTGGCGCCGTCGGGGCCGAACACCTTGAGGCCGTTGTCCTCGAACGGATTGTGGCTGGCGGAGATCATGACGCCGGCGTCGAAGCCTCCCGCCGCGACCGTTCGCGCGAGGCCGGGTGTCGTGATGACGCCGGCGTCGGTGACCGCGGCTCCTTCGGAGAGGAGCCCGGCCGCCACCGCGTCGCGCAGCCACGGCCCCGACTCCCTGGTGTCGCGCCCCAGCACGACGTGGGGGGCCCTGCCGAGCGACCGCGCGAGCACCGCCGCCAGGCTGGCGCCGAAGCGCCGGACGGTGGGTGGGTCGAGCGGGCTTTCTCCCGCGATCCCCCGGATCCCGTCGGTTCCGAAGAGTCTCTTCAACCGCCGATCCTCCGCTCGAGGATGCGCACCCGGACACTGCCCGTCCCCGCCTGCTTCACCGAGATCCGCGCCAGGTCCGAGGCCGGCACGTCCACGAGGTCCACGCGCAGGGGGACGCGGTAGGCGGCGCCGCGCGGGGCGAGCCCCGTGAGGTCGGCGACGGCGCGGACCTGCTCGCTCCGGAGCCTCGCGATCAGTCCGGGCGGTCCGGCGAGCCGGACGCTCACGGTCGTCGGCGAGACCTCCGCCTCGTGGGTCCGCCCGGCGAGGACGACCGGAACCGCGTGGAATGTCGTCTCGATCGGCGCAGCGTCCACCTGCGCGCGCACCTCGACCGTCGCGGCGTCCACGACCCGGACCTCGGGGCTGTCCGGGACGGCGCCGACGCGGGCGATGAAGGGCCTCGTGGCACGCTCCAGGTGGATCGGGTCCGTGCGCACGCGGCTCGCGCCCGCGACCTCGGGCTCCGGTCCCTCGATCTCCACGACCTCCGGGACGACCTCGGCGCCGTAGAACGCGTATCCGTCGGGCGGTCTTCCCAGGAAGGACGGGACGACGGGGACCTTGCGTCGCACCTTCCGGGCGAGGGTGACGCTCAGCCGGTTGGGGTCCACCCTCTCCACCTCCACCCCCGGCGGCACGCCCTTGACGCTCGCCTCGGACAGCTGCACGGTGCGCGGGCCCGGAGCCAGGTCCCGCAGGTCGGCGACGACCTCGAGGCGGCCTGGCTCGATCGCCCGCACGACGCTCTCCGCTCCGCGCAGCCGCACGGAGACCGACCGCGGCGGCCGCGTGCTGACCGTGTGCTCGTTGCGGACGGACAGGGCGAGGGGGACCTCGACGTCCTGAACGATCCGGCTCTCTCCGGTCACCGCGACCCAGAGGGCGAAGGCGAGCGCCAGCGACAGCAGCTTCAGGCGCCAGTTCCGCAGGACCGCCTCAAGCATCGCTTCGGCTCGCGAGGGGGACGCGGACGCGCAGGGCGCGCCGCCACCGCGGAGCGGGTCGCGCGGCGAGCGCGCGCCTCAGGCGGTCGGTGAGCGCCTGCGCGCTGAGGTTCTCCTCGATCCGCCCTCCATCGGCGAGAGAGATGACCCCGCGCTCCTCGGACACGACGACCGCGACCGCGTCCGATTCCTCCGTGATGCCGATGGCCGCCCGGTGGCGCGTCCCGTACGTCCGGGACAGCGAGGGGTCCACGGTGAGCGGGAGCCAGCACGAGGCGGCCTTGACGCGTCCCTCGGCGATGATGGCGGCACCGTCGTGCAGCGGCGAGCCCCGGGTGAAGATGTTCATCAGGAGGTCGTAGGAGACGATCGCGTCGAGCGCGATTCCCGTCTCGTAGAAGCCGCGCAGGCCCAGCTCCCGCTCGATCACGATGATGGCGCCCAGCCGCTTGCTGGCGAGGGAGGCCGCGGCCAGGGCGACCTCCTCGGCCACGGCGCCGGGCTCGTCCCGCTTCGGAATGAACGTGGTGACCGGGTTCCTGCCGAACCGGGCCAGGGCCTGGCGGATCTGGTTCTGGAAGAGGACGATGGCGGCGAAGGGGATGAAGCCGATCAGGTACCCGAGCAACGCGTGCACGGCGGGCAGGTGCAGCAGGCCGGGACGGGTCGCGAAGTGGAGGGCGGCGAGCGTGACCACGCCGGTCATCACGGGGACCGCGCGCGTTCCCCGCACGAGCAGCAGGAGCTGGTAGATGATGAACGCGAGGACCAGGATGTCCAGCGCCGCCTGGGCGCCGATCTCGCGCATGTGGATCGCGGTCGCGAACCGTTCCATGGTCGTCCAGCGCCGCCACGAGGGCGGCGCCCCCCTGCCCGTCACGCGTTGCGGATGGCGTCCACCATCCGGACCACCCGCACCGTCGCAGCGACGTCGTGGGCGCGGATCACGTGGGCCCCCTGCCACGCGGCGAGCGCCGCGGCCGCCAGGCTTCCCTCGAGCCGCTCGGACACGGGAACATCGAGCACCGCCCCGATGAACGACTTGCGGGAGGCTCCGATCAGGATCGGCCGCCCGATGCTCCGCAGCGTGGGTAGGTCCCTGAGGATCTTCAGGTTGCCCGCCGCCGACTTGCCGAAGCCGAGCCCGGGATCCACGAGGATCTTATCATCGGCCACCCCCGAGGCCACGGCCCGTTCCACCGTCTTCCGCAGAAACCCCACGACGGACGACAGCACGTCCACGTAGTGCGTGTCCAGCTGCATCGTGCGCGGGTTGCCGCGCATGTGCATCACGACCACGGGCACGCGGCTCTCCCGCACCAGGCGGATCATCCCCGGATCGGACAGCGCCGACACGTCGTTGATCATGTCGGCCCCGGCCTCCAGCGCCCTCCGGGCCACCGAGGCCTTGGTCGTGTCCACCGACAGCCTCACCCCGAGCTCTCGCTTGATGGCCTCGATCACCGGGATCACGCGGCGGACCTGCTCCTGCTCCGGCACCGGCTCGGCCCCGGGCCGCGTGCTCTCGCCGCCCACGTCCACCACGTCCGCGCCCTCCTCGGCCATCCGCGCGGCGGCGGCCACCGCCTCCCGGGGCGTGAGATACCGGCCCCCGTCGGAGAAGGAGTCGGGGGTGACGTTGAGCACGCCCATGACGGCGGTGCGCGTGCCCAGCTCGAGCCGCGCGCCGTCCGCGAACGGCACCACGAACCGTGTCCTCGGGTAGCTCGACAGCGCGGAGCGGATGGCCGCCCCCAGGGAGCGCTCCCCGCGCGACTCGAGGACGGCACCGAGCCGCTTGAGCGTTTCGTCGTCCGCGACGAGGATCCTGGCGCCTGCGGCGTCGGGTCCCGGCACGCCGTCGAGGACGATGACGCCCAGGGCCTGGGCCTCCTGCCGCAACGCCTCCGCAGAGTCCGGCCCCACGGCGTCGAGCCGCATGGCGAGGCGGGTCCGCGCGGCCGCGCGCGCCGCGGCTGCGGCCTGGGCCTCGTCCACGTCGGCCATGTCGCGGATGGCGCGCGGAAGCTTCGCCAGCTCGATGATGCGCGGGTTGTGCTCCACGGCGACCTCGGGAGGCCAGTCCCAATCTAGGAACCGGCCGCGGTCCCCGCCAGCCGGTTCCTCACTGCGGCGAAAGCCCGCGTCCAGGATCGCGGCGGCCGGATTCCGGCCCTCGCCGCGATGGCGAAAGACCCTCGGGCCTGTGGGCGTCCCGTAGCGCGGCCATGCAGGCAGAAGGCAGCGTCGTCTCCGGCGACGTCTACGCGGGCTGGCTTCCGGGCGCGGGCAGCACGCCCGGAACGTCGCCCCGACCGCGGGCAGGCTGGGGCGCGGCCTCGGGGCCGGCCCCGGCCGGCGGCGACGGGCTC
>JBBIHW010000050.1:0-12988 GCA_037446795.1 Acidobacteriota bacterium | reverse complement strand
CGCTCGGCGACCTCGCGGACGCTCGCGCCCGCGGGCTCGGCCTCGAGCCCGAGGCGCGCCGCCGCGTCCATGGCGTCCAGCCAGCGCGCGTGGGTCGCGAAGGGAGTGCCGAGCTCGAGCGCCGCGTCGAGGGCGCGGTCGTCGTAGAGGACGCCGGCCCAGAACGCGGGCACGGCCATCACGAGCTCGTCCGGCTGGAGATCCGCGCTCCTCGCCTCGATGTACGTGTAGGAGCGCACGTCGGTGAAGAGCGTGGACAGGTGCAGCTCCCAGTCTTCGAGGTCCACGCCGCCGCGCTCGGCCCGCGCCACGAGGTCCTCGAAGGGGACCCCGCCCGAGGCGACGAGCCCGCCGCGACACCGCCGGAAGATCGTCGGCACGCTGCAGGCCCACCGCGTCCAGGCCTCGACCCCGAAGTCCGGCTCGAACACGTTCGCGGGGAGGAGGCAGCGGTCGGGGTCGGTCTCGCGCCAGATGGCCTGTCGGAAGGAGCGGTGGCCGGTGTCGCGACCGTCGGCCCTCGACGAGTTGGCGAACAGGGCGACGGCCGCAGGCGCCAGCAGCGCCGCCGCGCGGAACTTCCGCGTCCAGTCGCGGCGGTCCGCGTAGTCGAAGGAGCACTGGATGCTCGCGGTCTGCGTCATCATCCGGTGCGCGAGCGGGCCCCGCTCGCCCAGATACCGCTTCATGATCGTATAGCGGGCCTTCGGCATCCAGGGCATCTCCTCGACGGGAACATCGGGCGCGACCGCGACATCGAGCCAGCGGACGCCCAGCTCGCGCCCGACCGCCTCGAGCGCCGCGACGTGCTCGCCGAAGGCCGCCTCGAGCGTCGCGAGGTCGGCGCACGGCGGCGAGGACCACTCGACCTGGCCTCCGGGCTCGAGCGAGACGGTGCCCCAGGCAGCCTCGAGCCCGATCAGGTGCTCGCCCTCGTAGACCGCGGCGCCGCCCCGCGTCCGCCGGTACGCCTCGAGCACGCCCCGCACGGATGCGCCAGGGCCGTCGTAGGGGATCGGACGGCCCGTCCTGCCGTCCACTCCCATCTTCTCCACCTCGATGCCGAGCCTCCAGAGGGCGCGAGGCTTGGCCCCTTCGGCGAAGTAGCGCACCAGCCGCTCCTGCGTGAGCTTGCCCCGATCGAGACGGCTCATGGGGCGGGTCCCTTCACGGCCTGAGCCTCCATCCCGACCGCAGGACCGCGAGCGCAACGAGGAACAGGACGGCGGCGAGGGAGGCGTCGAGCGAGAGGCTCGCCGCCGGCGGGACGTCAGAAGAGCCGAGAAACCCGTAGCGCAGGCCGTCCACCATGTAGAGCATCGGGTTGAGCCGGGAGACGGCCTGCCAGAACGGAGGCAGCGCGTCCACCGAGTGGAACACGCCGCCGAGATACGTCAGGGGCACGATGCCGAAGGTCGAGACGGCCGAGATCCCCTCGAACCGGTCCGCCCACACCGCCGCCAGGACGCCGAGCAGGGCGAAGCTCGCCGCGGCGCAGAGCGCGATGGCCAGGGCGAAGAGGGGGTGTCGCGGCAGGGCCCCCGACCACGGCAGGCAGACGGCCCAGGTCGCCACGCCCACCAGCAGGCCCCGCGCAACGCCTCCGATCATGTAGGCCGCGGTCATCTCCGCGTAGGAGATCGGCGCGACCAGCAGCTCGACGATGTTCCCCTCGAACTTGCTGATCATGATCGAGGACGCCGCGTTCTGGAACGCATGGTTCAGGACGCCGAGCATCACGAGCCCGGGTACCAGGAACTCGGCGTAGCGCACGCCGCGGAAGGCGAGCCGATCGCCGAGCGAGACGCCGAAGATCAGCATGTAGAGGAGGGAGGAGACGAGCGGCGCGAACAGGGTCTGCGTGGGGACGGACAGGAACCGCCGCACCTCGCGCCGCAGCAGGGTGCGAAACGGGATCGAGAGCGCGGTCACGTGCGGGCCACCGCCGCGGGCCTCGCGCCCCGCCGGCCTCCGGTCAGATGCAGGAACACCTCCTCGAGACCGGCGCGGCGGATGTCCACGTCCCTGAGCTTGAGGCCCGAGGCCTGGACCGAGGCCCAGAACTCGCCGGTCTCGCCGTCGGCGCCGCGCACGACGAGCGCGATCCTCTGTCCGTCGGGGGAGAGGGCGGCCCCGTAGCGGGCGAGCCCGGCCGGCACCGTGCGGACCGGCTCGGAGAGATGGAGGGTCACCTGCCGCTCGTCGAGCAGCGACAGGAGATTCTCCGTGCGATCGAGCGCTGCGAGCCTGCCCTCGTGGAGGATCCCGATCCTCTCGCAATTCCGCTCCGCCTCCTCGATGTAGTGGGTGGTCAGCAGCACGGTCGTCCCGGAGGCGTGGATCTCCCGCACGAACTCCCAGAGGCCGTGGCGAAGCTCCACGTCCACGCCTGCGGTCGGCTCGTCGAGGACCAGGACGGCGGGCCGGTGGATGAGCGCCTTGGCGACGAGGAGTCGGCGCTTCATCCCGCCCGACAGCGCGTGCATCCTCTTGTCAGCGTGGGCTGCGAGATCGAGCCGTTCGAGGAGATGGTCCATCCAGTCGCGGTTGCCCCGGACGCCGTAGTAGCCCGACTGGAACTCGAGAGCCTGCCGCACCGTGAAGAAGTGGTCCGAGACGAGCTCCTGCGGGACGACACCCACGAGGGAGCGGGTCGTGAGGTAGTCGCGGGTGACGTCGAGGCCGAAGATCTCCGCCCGGCCCGCGCTGCGGCGGACGAGACCGGTGAGGATCGAGATCAGCGTGGTCTTGCCCGCGCCGTTCGGACCGAGCAGGCCGAACAGCTCTCCGCGCCCGACGGCGAAGGAGACCCCTTTCAGCGCCTCCACGTCGCGGTAGCGCTTGACGAGATCGCGGACCTCGATGGCCGGGGCGTCGGGGTGGCTCGGCCTCACGGGTGCGCTCCTCGCTCGGGGGCTCGAGGACGGCCCGGCATTGTAGCGCCACGAGAAGGGAGCGGGGGATCGTCAGGTCCGCGCGCTGCCGATCCCGGCGGCCTCCGAACCCTCCGGGCGCAGGCCTCCGGCGGAGGGCCCGTCCCGCGGCGACAGGCGCTTCGAGACCACGGTCGCGCAGGCGCCGCGCGGGAGGACGAAGGAGAGCGGGAGGGCGATGCGGCCCGGGGTGGAGCTCGGGCTTCCTCGGAGTCTCCGCGGAGCACCTTCTCGGCGAAGAGCCCTCGCTCCGGGTCGCAGGAGCCGAGCCTCCGATCGTCGAAGTCATCCGGCACGCCCGAGCGGCGGGCCTCGTCGAGGTTGCCGGGCAACGCCGACAGGTCGCGGCGGCTGCGCGCGGGGAGGAGCTGCGTGCTCAGGGGGTGGCGGTCTTCCGCCCCCCCGCAGGAGAACGCCCCGCAGGCGACGCCCGCGCTCCCCGAGAGCCGTCTCGGGAGGTCCGTCGTGTTCCAGACCGACTTCGTCAGGCGGGAGAGTCGGAAGCGCCCGCGCGCGGCGGGCGGGAAGTGTGGCGCAAGGGCCGCGGGGGCGGCTTCGAGGCTAGACTTCGCGTGGTGACCCCGTCGGACCCCGTCTTCCGCGACCCGTTCCCCGGCGCGCGGCCGCTCGGTGCCGAGGAGCGCTGCCTTGGCGTCGGGCCGTGGACACTGACGCTCGAAGGGCTCGATCCGAGGCTCGCCGGGGAGGTCGGGCGGCGGTTCGGTGGCTTTCTCGGGGAGCTTCGCGGCGGCTCGCCGTCCGCACGGGTCGCGGTCGTCCGGGACTCGCCGGAGGGCTACGTCGAGGGATGGGAAGCCGGCGGCCCGTACCGGATCGAGACCGTGCGGGGAGAGGGGGGCCTTCGTGTTCGCTCCTATCACTTCGCGCTCGCGCCCGCGAGCGAGGGCCGCTGGGTTCTCGGCCTCGCGCGCGGCGCGGGGCGGCGGGAGCCTCTCGGCCGCGCAGTCGAGAACGCCCTGCGCTACCTGGTCGCGCGGCTCGCGGTGGAAGACGGCGGGCTCGCTCTCCACGCCGCCTCGGTCGAGAGGGACGGGCTCGCGTACGTCCTCGCGGGGCCGTCGGGCTCGGGAAAGACGACGGCCGTCGGGCTGCTCGCTCGGGCGGGCAGGAGCCTGGGAGAC
The DNA here is from genome assembly GCA_037446795.1 of Acidobacteriota bacterium. Taxonomy (GTDB): domain Bacteria; phylum Acidobacteriota; class Polarisedimenticolia; order Polarisedimenticolales; family JBBIHW01; genus JBBIHW01. The sequence continues at coordinate 8,913 of JBBIHW010000050.1, read as the reverse complement.
GATCTCGCGGTGATCCTGCCCGGCGAGCCAGGATTCCTCGTGCCGGCGGTTCCGTTCGACAACAGCGAGCGCGCGCCGGCCGACCCGCCGCGCGAGGCCTTTCCCCTGGCCGGCATCTTTCGTCTGGTCAAGTCGCGAGCGGCCGCCGTCGAGCGGCCGCCGCTCCCCCTCGCCATCGCCTCCCTGCTCGCGTGCGCGGCCTTCCCGTGGGCGATGCCCGATCTGGTGGAGCGGGTCGCGCAGCAGGCGGAGGGGCTCGCCGCCCGGGCTCGGTTCGTCCACCTGCACTTCGCGCTCGACTCGGACCTCTGGCCGCTGCTGCGGGCCGGGGGAGGATGAGCTCGAACTTCTTGTCGGGTTACGATCCCGCCGGTCGGCGCCGACGCCCTGCGCGAAAGGGGCTTGCAGGCCGTCAGCGTGCCCTCGGCCTCAGCCGAGCTTCTCGACGATCCCCCGGAACGCTTCCGGCCCGAGCGGCGGAATGCCGAGCAGCGCCGCGTTCTCCCGGACGTGCTCGACGCGGCTCATGCCGACGAGCGCCGTCGTGAGGCCCGGCGCCGAGCGCGCGAACTGGAGCGCCCGCTGCGCGTCGCTGGCGAGGTCCGGGATCGCCGAGGCGATCGCGCTCGGGAGCCCTCGCGCGAGGCGACCCTGGAGGATGGACGCGCTGGCGAGGACGGCGAGGCCGAGCTCCTCCGCGAGGGCGAGCACGGGCACGAGGGGGTGGCCGTCGCCCTCGGCGGCGAGGGCGGAGGCGGTCGCGCGCGGCGGCTGCGTCGGGCTCGCGACCGCCTCGGGCATCGCCAGGTTCAGCGGGAGCTGCAGGAACCGGAAGCGATGCCGATCTCCCGCGACCTCCCGGGCGAGCTCGACCGCCTCGCACAGCGACAGGTGCTCTCGGGCCGAGGGGCCGACGCGGAATCCCTTCCAGGTGGCGAGGCCGTAGCTGCCGATGCGCCCGCGCGAGGCTTCCTGCTCGAGTCGCTCGAAGGCGCGCCGAAGCCGGTTCCGGAACTCCACGCGCCCCACCTCGGCGAGCTCCGTCTCCGGGTTGTGGAGGAAGTACGCGTCCACCGTCTCGAGACCGAGGTTCGACAGGCTCCTGCCGAGCTGATCTTCGAGGAAGCGGGGGGTCATGGCGTGGCATCCCGCGACGAGCTCGTCCGGCACCAGGACGCCCGAGGCGACGAAGGTCTCGTCGAACCATCGCGAGGGGTCGCGCGGGACCGCCCCGTCGAAGGCCACGAAGCCGCCCTTGGTGGCCACGAAGATCTCCTCGCGCCGAGCCTCACCGGAGGCGACGACCTTGGAGAGGGCCCGTCCCACGGCCCTCTCCGAGCGCTGGTGGCGGTAGTTGATCGCCGTGTCGAGCACGTTGATCCCCGCGCGCAGCGCGGCGGTGATCGCCTCGAGGAAGCGCGCATCGGTCGCCTCGTCGGCGTCGCCGAGATAGGTGCCCAGGCCGATCGAGGAGAGCGCGAGCCCTCCGGGCGCCTCGCGGTAGGCGCCCGGGGCGAGAGCGCGTTCGAGAAGGGCGCGCCGGCGGGCCGTCCCCTCCGCCGTGGCGCGCCCGGGGATTCTCGCCGACACCGCTGCCTCGCAAGTGGTTTCCGGTTCCCGCCGCAAGAGCGGCATGCTACCATCGCGCGCCGCGGAAGACGTCACGCCGCGCGAAGGGGGGAAGCTGCGCGCATCGAGGAGGGGGGGCGATGGCGTCGGATTCCAGGACCCGCTGGCTCGCGGGAAGGCGCATCCACCCCGAGCCGATCCGCGCCGGGATGGGCGTGGTCGAGCTCATGGACGAGACCTTCCTCGCCTACAACGCCGGACGCCTCCACAAGGCCGCCCGCCTCCTCGTCGAGCGGATGCTGGCGGAGGACTGCGTCGTCGGCTTGAGCCTCTCCGGGGCGCTGACGCCAGCCGGCCTCGGCCGCTCCGCGCTGATCCCGATGATCCGGGCCGGCTTCGTGGACTGGGTCGCCTCGACCGGCGCGAACCTCTACCACGACACGCACTACGGCCTGGGGCTCGCCCTCCACCAGGGGACGAGCGAGGTGGACGACCGGCTGCTCCGGCAGGAGGGGATCGTCCGCATCTACGACATCCTGTTCGACTACCGCGTGCTCCTCCAGACGGACGCCTATCTGCGCGAGGTCATGCTCGCGCCCGAGTTCCAGCGCGACATGTCCACCGCCGAGCTGCACTGGCTTCTCGGGAAGTACCTGGCCGCGCGGGAGGACGAGCTGGGCGTGCAGGATACGTGCGTCCTGTCCACGGCGTTCCGCTGCGGTGTGCCCTGCTACGTGTCCTCGCCCGGGGACTCCTCCATCGGCCTGAACGTGGCGGAGCTGTGGCTGCGGGGTCGCGGGCCGCGCGTGGACGTCTCCCTGGACGTCAACGAGACCGCAGCGATCGTCTACGACGCCAAGCGATCCGGGAAGGCCTCGGGCGTGCTGATGCTCGGCGGCGGCTCCCCGAAGAACTTCGTGCTCCAGACCGAGCCCCAGATCCAGGAGGTCCTCGGCCTCCAGGACGGCGGCCACGACTACTTCGTCCAGGTCACCGACGCGCGGCCGGACACGGGTGGACTGAGCGGCGCCACGCCGGGGGAGGCGGTCTCGTGGGGAAAGGTGGACCCGGACAAGCTGCCGGACGCCGTCGTGGTCTACGCCGACACCACGGTCGCCCTGCCCCTGCTCGCCGCGTACGCGCTGACCCGGGCCCGGTCGCGCCCGCTCCGGCGGCTCTACGATGCCCGCGCCCGCATGCTCGACGCCATGCGGCAGGACTACGCGAAGAAGGTCGCCTCGAAGGGCTGACCGCTACGAGATCTCCCAGAGGTCGCCCGAGTAGAGGAGCTTCGCGAGGTCGCCGCGCCCCTTGAGGGCGGTGACCTCGGCGATCTGTCCGTGCACGTCGCGGTCGAAGACGGGCTCGGACACCTTGCGGAAGACGCCCACCGGAAGCGGCAGGTCCGGTCCCTGCATCTCGGCCAGGGTCATCGCATAGGCCAGCGGGCCGGCCTCGTCGTGGACGAGGAGGCCGGCTTCGGAACGCCCCTCGCCGAGCTCGACGACCTCGGGCGCGTACGGGGAGCCGAGGCGGATGCCGCGCCTGCGCTCCCTGCCGAAGACGAGCGGCTCGCCGTTGCGCAGCAGCACCAGGTTGTCGTCGCGCAGCTCCTTCTCCCGGTACGGCTCCCAGGCGCCGTCGTTGTAGATGTTGCAGTTCTGCAGGACCTCGACATAGGCCGTCCCGCGGTGCTCGGCCGCCTGCCTGAGGACCTCCTTGATGTGCGGAGCGAACACGTCCACGGTGCGCGCGACGAAGGTCGCTCCCGCTCCGAGCGCGAGACCGATCGGGTTGAACGGGCGATCCACCGAACCGTAAGGGCTCGACTTGGTCTTCTTGCCCAGCTCCGACGTGGGCGAGTACTGCCCCTTGGTGAGCCCGTAGATCCGGTTGTTGAAGAGCAGAATCTTCACGTCCACGTTGCGTCGCATGAGGTGGATCAGGTGATTCCCCCCGATGGAGAGAGCGTCCCCGTCGCCGGTCGCGATCCACACCGACAGCTCCGGGTTGGCCAGCTTCACCCCGGTCGCCACAGCGGGAGCCCGCCCGTGGATCGTGTGGAACCCGTAAGTGTTCACGTAGTAGGGGAAGCGGCTCGAGCAGCCGATCCCCGAGACGACCACGAAGTTCTCCCGCGGGATGCCGAGTTCGGGGAACACCTGCTGCACCGCGGCGAGCACGGCGTAGTCCCCGCAGCCCGGGCACCAGCGTACCTCCTGGTCGGTGACGAAGTCCTTCCTCGTCAGCTCGAGCGCGGCCTGCGTCGTCATCGGCGCCCTCTCACGCGAGCTCCAGGATGCGCTCCAGGATTTCCTGCTCCCGGAACGGCCGGCCCTGGACTTTGTTCAGCGGGATCACCGGCCTCGCGAACCGTCCCTGCACCACCAGGGCGAGCTGCCCCAGGTTGTTTTCGGGGAGCAGGACGCGGTCGAAGCGGTCGAGGATCTCGCCGAGGTTGCCGGGGAAGGGGCTCAGGTACCGCAGGTGGACGTGGGCCACCCGCCGCCCCTCCGCCCGCGCCCTCCGCACGGCGCCGGCGATCGCTCCGTACGTGCCCCCCCATCCCAGGACGAGCAGGCGCGCGTCGTCGTCGCCGAACGGCTCGGCGGGAGGGATGTCCTCGGCCACGCGGGCGATCTTCTCGGTCCTCAGGCGGGTCATCCGCTCGTGGTTCAGCGGGTCGTAGGAGACGTGCCCCGCTCCGTCGGACTTCTCGAGCCCGCCGACGCGATGCTCGAGCCCCGGCGTGCCCGGAATGGCCCAGGGCCGCGCCAGCGTGCGCGGATCCCGCGCGTACGGCAGGAACCCGTCGGGGTCGGTCCGGAACTCGACGGGGATGTCCGGAAGGTCCTCGATCCTCGGCAGCCGCCACGGCTCCGCCCCGGCGCCGATGGAAAGGTCGGACAGCAGGACGACCGGCGTCATGTGCCTCACGGCGAGGCGCACGGCCTCGTAGGCCGTCTCGAAGCAGTCGGCTGGAGACCGGGCCGCCAGCACGATGCACGGCGAGTCCGAGGGACGGCCGAAGAGCGCCAGGAAAAGGTCGGCCTGCTCGGTCTTCGTCGGCATCCCGGTGGAGGGGCCCGCACGCTGGATGTCCACCACGACGAGCGGCAGCTCCACCATCACCGCCAGGTTGAGAAACTCCGTCTTCAGCGCCATCCCCGGGCCGCTCGTGACGGTCACGCCGATCGAGCCCGCGAAGGAGGCGCCGAGAGCGGCGCCGATCGCCCCGATCTCGTCCTCGGCCTGGAACGTCACGACCCCGAAGTTCTTGAGCTGGCTCAGTTCGTGGAGGACGTCCGAGGCGGGGGTGATCGGGTAGGCGCCCAGGACCATGCGCCCCCCGGCCTTCTGCGTGGCCGCGACGAGGCCGAGGGCGAGGGCCGAGTTCCCCGAGATGTTCCGGTAGGTACCCGGCTCGAGCCGCGCCGGCGGCACGACGTAGTGGGAGGGGAACAGCTCGCTGGCCTCCCCGTAAGCGTAGCCGGCCTTGAGGGCCAGCTGGTTCGCCCGGGCGATCTCGGGGTTCCGCGCGAAGCGCTTCTCGATCCATCGCAGCGTGGGCTCCATCGGCCGGCTGTACAGCGAGTACATGAGCCCCAGGGCGAAGAAGTTCTTGCAGCGGTCCGCCGTGCGCTGCGGGAGCCCCGTCTCCTTGAGCGCGGTTCGCGTGAGCCGGGTCATCTCCACCGGGATGACCTGGAAGCCGGCGAGGCTGCCGTCCTCGAGCGGGTTCGTCTGGTAGCCGGCCTTCGCCAGGTCGTTCTCCCGGAAGCCGTCCACGTTCGCGATGATCGTGGCACCCGGCTTGAGATCCCGCAGGTTGACCTTGAGCGCCGCCGGGTTCATGGCGACGAGGACATCGGGCGCGTCACCCGGCGTGAAGATGTCCTCCGAGGAGAAGTTGATCTGGAACCCGGACACGCCGGGAAGCGTCCCGGCGGGCGCGCGGATCTCCGCCGGGTAGTCGGGGAAGGTCGCCAGGTCGTTGCCGACGAGGGCCGTCGTCGCCGTGAACTGCGTGCCGGCGAGCTGCATGCCATCGCCGGAGTCGCCCGCGAAGCGGATGACGACACGGTCGAGGGTCTCGAGCTTCGCCCCGCTGGTCGCGGCTGTGGAACCCATCTTCACGCGCTCGTCCCGGGCTCGTCGTGGCGCCGCGACGCGGTACGGCGGCGCGCCGTCGAGCGAACCGCAGCGCATTATGGTTCAAAGGAGAAGAAGGATCAAACGCGCAGGGTCGCCGCCTCAACGAGGCTGGGGGCTGCGGCGCAGGAGCCAGGCGAGGCGGTTGCGAACCGACTCCGCGTCGGGCGCGTGGGGCGCGGCGGCGAGGTACGCTTCGAGGTCGGCCACGGCGGCGCCGTGACTTCCCAGGTGGGCGAGGAGGAATCCCCGGTCGCGGATCTCCGCCGGCTCGCCGGGGAGCAGCAGGAGCAGCCGCTCCACCGCGGAGAGCGCGCGGGCGTAGTCGGCCTGCACGAGGTAGATGCGCTTGAGGTTCTGGAGGAGCCGCGCGATCATGTCGCGAGGCGTCGCCCCATCGAGCATCTCTTTCCGGAAGAGCGAGGGCCGGCCCGTGCTCTTCGCGACGAGCTGCCGGCAGTCTTCTTCCGTGACGACACGCCCTCCGTAGAACGGGTCCACGAGGAAGCTCCGGGTTCCGTCGTCGAGGCAGACGACCGCGTGGCCCGGCAGGAGCGCGCAGCGGGTTGAGAAGCCCCCCTCGCGGGCCGCCTCCATATAGATGATGCACAGGGCGAGGGGGACGCCGCGCCTGCGCGAGAGGACCTCGTTGAGAAACGAGCTCTTGGGATCGTCGTGGGTTTCCGGATCGCCCCGCAGCCCGACCACGCCGAACAGGTGGGAGGCGATCGCGTCGTTGCGGGCGAACGGGTTCCGATGGTCGGCCGCGCGCGAGGCCGCGAGCCGGGCGAGGGCCCGGAGGCGGGAAAGCTCGCGCTCGACGTCGAGCCCCGGGTAGTCTTCCGCGGCGACGAGCAGAGCGCCCTCGGCGATGTCGGCGTTTTCCGCGGCGCCGAGCCAGCTGGCGAGCCTCCGGCGCGCCGCCGCGACGTGCCCGCGTCTCTCTCCTTCCACCATGCTCGGTCCTTCGCCGCGTTGCACGGGGACCGGTAATGGTACGTTGGCTCCCGAGCTCCGGCCAGAGAAAAGACAGCCCGGCGCTCGCGAGGGCGCTCGGGGTCGCCTCGATCAGGGAACGAGGACGAGAATCGAGACCGTGGCCCGCTCCACGGCGGCGCGCGTGAACGGGAGCGGGAAGTCCCGGCCCTCGCTCCACGCGCGCAGCTGGTCCCGCCGGTGCCGGTCGCCGACCTGGCCGGACTGGCCGATGGGAAGCACGATCCGCGAGGCGTCGGGATCGGCGAGATCCACGACGAGCCGCGCCGAGGCGACGTGGCGCACGCCGAACGCACGGGAACCGAGCGAGAAGCCGGCGACGCTCACCGTGTGGGCGTCTCCCGGAAGCCCCACGGGACCGGCCCCGCCGACGCGGCGCAGCACCGGCAACGGGATCCCGCCGAGCAGCGGGTGCGCGTACTCCAGCGTGTGCACGCGCTGCCAGCTCCAGCGCGAGGGTTCCCGCCCTTCCTCGGATTCCACGCGCGCGAGAGCCGAGCCGAGCGCGGCACCGACGAGGCCTTCCCGGCTCTCGCGCGTCTCGGTTCCCGGATCGTCCCAGAGGTCGCTTGCCGCGGCGCCCTCGATCATGCGCGCGAGCAGCTCCCAGCCCACCGGGAGCCGCACTCCGTGTCTGCGCTCTCGCGGGCCGAACGCGCGGGCGTAAAGCTCGGCGAGGAACTCGTGGAACAGGCGAGCGGGCCCGAAACGCTCGACGCGGCCGTCCCAGTCGGAGAGGATCTGCCTGGCGCGGGTCGCGGCGGGATCCCGCAAATCGAGCGCGCCGAGGGCGGCGACGACGCGGCGCGCGTAGAGGGAGACCAGGTCGCACTGCAGGCCGCGCATCGCGTCGGCCCGGGCGCCCTCCGCACCGGCGAGCACCTCGCGGATCCGGTCCACGCGCTCCCGCCCGGCAAAGAGGCCGGGGTAAGGGAGCCGGAAGCCGGCTGCGGACCAGTCGTCGTTGGCCGTGGCGACGAAGCCCTCCGGCGGGTCTTCGATCGAGGGGAGCGCGCTCGCCGGGAGCAGGCCGTCCCAGTCGAACTCTCCCGTCCAGCCGGGCACCGGCAGCCGCCCGTCGCCGCTCCGTCGCTTCGGGATCGCGCCGGTCGCGCGCACGCCGACGTGGCCGTCGGAGGTCGCCCAGCAGACGTTGAGCGCCGGGCCGCGGTAGCGCTTCCAGGCCTCCTCCAAGTCGTCCCGGCCGGCGGCGCGCGCCGCGAGGGCGAAGGCCTCGAGACTTCCGCGAACCGTCGCCGGCGCCCACGCCACTGCGGGAACGAACGGTCCCCGCCCGCGACTCGAGCGGCCCGCGGGAGACGCTCCCTCGCCGTCGAGCAGCGGCCCGTGGCGCGTTGCGCGCACGCGCACGCGGACCTCCTCGAAGGACCCACGCGCGATGGCGAGCCGGTGCCGGACGCGGACGCGCTCCTCTCGCTGTTCGACGGGCCGCCACGCCTCCGCGTCCCGGTAGCGCTCGCCGGCCGGGTCCAGCTCCTCGAGGAAGTAGTCGGCGTCGTCGGCCTGGTGCATCGTGATGCCCCAGGCGACGCGCCCGTTGTGGCCGATGACGATGCCCGGAAGGCCCGGAAGCGTGAGGCCTGCCGCCTGCAGCCCGTCCTCGGTGGAGAGGTGGGCGGCGTACCAGACGCCCGGGTTCTCGGCCGGAAGGTGCGGATCCGTCGCGAGCAGCGGCCTTCCCGAAGCCGTCCGCCGCCCGGACAGCGCCCATGCGTTGCTGGCCGCGGCGTGAGGGTCCGCGGGCTCGAAGCTCGGCGGCGCGGGGAACAAGCGCGCGAGCGGCTCGGGGACCAGCGTGGGCGTCCCGCAGGTCGCGTCGAGAATCTCGGCGACACGGTCGAGGCCGATCCGCTCGGCGAGCCCGAGGCGCGAGCGCTCGACGAGGAGCGCGTCGCTGAGCTTCGAGTACATCAGCCACTGGAAGCCCAGGGAGTCGAGCGGGGTCCACCGCTCCGGCTCGATGCGGAGCAGGACGAACTCCAGGGGCAGCGGCTGTCGCTCGAGGTACGCGTTCACGCCTTCCGCGTACGCCTCGAGGACGCTGCGCAGGCTCTCGGGAAGGGCGTCGAGCTCCGCCTCCGCGAGGCGCCTGAGGCCGAGCGTTCTCGCCTCGATGTCGAGCGGCAGCGCCGCGTCTCCGGCGATCTCCGCGAGACGACCCGCCGCGGTGCGCCG
>JBBIHW010000049.1:0-13083 GCA_037446795.1 Acidobacteriota bacterium | reverse complement strand
GCATCGTCACCGATTCCACCTCCGACCTTCCCCCTCCCCTCGTCGAACAACACGGTCACCCCGCCGGCGTTCAGGTAGATGTCCGGGACGACGAGCACGCCTCTGTCCAGGAGGATCTGCTCCGCGCCGGGCGTCGTCGGGCCGTTGGCGGCCTCGGCCAGGATGCGGCAGCGAACGCGGCGGGCGTTGTCCAGCGTGATCTGGTTCTCGAGGGCGGCGGGCACGAGGATGTCGCAGTCCACCTCGAGCGCGTCCTTGCCCGAGGGGAGCGTCTTGGCGCCCCGGAATCTCGTGATCGAGCCCGTCTTCTCCCGGTGGCGGGCGAGGGCCTCCACATCGAGCCCCCGCGGGTTGTAGACGGTGCCGTCGTACTCGCCCACGGCGACGATGCGGCAGCCCTCCTCCTGGGAGAGGATCCTCGCCACGTGGTAGCCCACGTTGCCGAAGCCCTGCACGGAGACCGTCTTCCCCTCGAGCCCGCCCCGGATGCCGTGAACCCTCAGGTCCTCGGGATGGCGGAACACCTCCTTGAGACCGTAGACCACGCCCCGCCCGGTCGCCTCCTTGCGCCCGCGGATCCCGCCCTGGGTCAGCGGCTTCCCCGTCACGCAGGCCAGGTTGTCCATCCCGCCCGGGTGGAAGGCGTCGTAGGTGTCGGCGATCCACGCCATCTCCCGCTCCCCGGTGCCGTAGTCGGGTGCGGGGACGTTGATGCCCGGGCCGATGAACTGCTTCTTGATCAGCTCGGAGGTGAAGCGGCGCGTGACGCGCTCGAGCTCCTCGGGGGCGTAGTTGCGCGGCCGGAGCTTCACCCCGCCCTTGGAGCCGCCGAACGGGAGGTTCGCGATCGCGCACTTGTAGGTCATCAGTGCGGCGAGCGCCATGATCTCGTCCTGGTCCACTATGCGCGAGTAGCGGATCCCTCCCTTGAGCGGCTTCCTGTGGTGGCTGTGTTCGGCGCGCCAGGCCTGAAAGATCACGTAGCGGCCCCGGATCTTCACCGGGAACTGGATCTGGATGACGTTGTTGCAGACCTTGATCTGCTCGGCGAGGCCGGGGGGCAGCTTGACGTGCCGCGCGGCCCGGTCGAACTGCGCCGAGACGATGTTGTTGAGGTTCAGGTCCTCGGGGGGCGTCGCCTTCGGGGGCACCGGAGCCCTCCTCCCGCGGAGGGAAAGGAGCGGCGAGACGGCAGCGGATTCTAGGTCCCTCCCCCGGGACTGTCAAAGATGGCCGGCTGCGCCGGGACGGGACAGCGCGCCGCGGATCCGCGATAATGCGCAGCGGCGCGGTGCGGCGCGGTGAAGGCACGCGGGTTCATCCTGCAGCCGACCTATCGGGTGGAGGCGGGCCGCCCGGTCGTCCACCTCTACGGGCGGCTCGACTCGGGAGAGACCTTCCTCGTCCGCGACGCGCGCGAGGTGCCTCATTTCTATGTCCGGGCCTCGGACGCGGCCCGCGCTCGGGAGCTCGGGGCCTCGCCTCTGACCCCTGCGGGCAAGCGGACGCTCCGCGGCGAGCCGGTCGTCCGGGTCGAGGTCGCGCTGCCCGCGGACAGTCCGGCGCTGCGGGACCGGCTGTTCGCCGCCGGGATCCCGTGCTACGAGGCCGATGTCCCCTTCGCGACCCGCTATCTCGTTGACCGGGGCATCCGCGGGAGCCTCGAGATCGAGGGGGAGAGCCGGGCGGGCGAGGGCGTGTCCAGGGTGTTCGAAGACCCCGACGTGCGGCCCTCCGACTGGACGCCCGCCCCCTCCGTCCTCTCCTTCGACATCGAGACCGACCCGCGCGCGAGCCGCCTGCTCGCCGTCTCCCTCCACGGGTGCGGTGCGAGCGAGATGCTGCTGCTCGCGCCGCCCGGCCGTCGGCTCCCGCCTGCGGCGCAGGGCTTCGACAGCGAGCGACGCCTGATCGAGGCGTTCTGCCGGCGGGTGCGGCAGCTCGATCCCGATGTCCTGACCGGGTGGAACGTCGTGGACTTCGATCTCGCGGTCCTGTCCCGGATCGCCGACCGCTGCGGCGCGCGCCTCGAACTCGGCCGGGGACCCGGGCCGGTCAGGGTGATCCCCGCAGCGCCGGGCCGCGGTGCCTCTCGAGCGACCGTTCCCGGCCGGGTCGTCCTCGACGGCATCCAGCTCCTGCGCGGTGCGTTCGTCCGCATGGAGGACTACTCCCTCGACGCGGTCGCCCGAGAGGTGCTCGGGGAAGGGAAGCTCGTCGCCGCGCGAGGCCTGGACAGGGCCGAGGAGATCCTGCGGCTCTACGAGGAGGACCTCGCCCGCTTCGTCGAGTACGGTCTCGCCGACGCGCGCCTGGCGCTCGACGTGGTCCGGCGGCTCGAGCTGGTCGAGCTCGCCGTCGAGCGGAGCCGCCTGACCGGCATGCCGCTCGACCGCGTGGCCTCGAGCGTGGCCGCCTTCGACTTCCTCTACCTCTCGGAGCTCGGCCGGCGGGGGGTCGTCGCCCCGACCGTGCGCGCCCCCGGGGAGCCCGCCGCCCCCACCACCGGCGGCCACGTGCTCGAGCCGCAACCCGGCGTGCACGCGAACGTGATCGTGCTGGACTTCAAGAGCCTGTACCCGAGCATCATCCGGACCTTCCAGGTGGACCCGCTCGGCTACGTCCCGGAGCCGCGGCAGGGCGACGACGTCCTGGTCGCGCCGAACGGGGCCGCCTTCCGGCGCGAGCCGGGGATTCTGACCCTCCTGCTGGACGAGCTGTTCCCGAGGCGCGAGGCGGCGAAGCGCGAGGGGGACGCGGTCGCGAGCCAGGCCATCAAGATCCTGATGAACTCCTTCTACGGCGTCCTGGGAACTCCCGCCTGCCGGTTCCACGAACCGGCTCTCGCCAACGCGATCACGAGCTTCGGCCGGGAGATCCTCCTGTGGTCGAAGTCGCGGATCGAGTCCTGCGGATACCGCGTGCTCTACGGCGACACCGACAGCCTGTTCGTCCTGAGCGGCGTGGAGGATCCGGCCGAGGCACGGCGGGCCGGGCAGCGCCTCGCCGAGATCGTGACGCGGGACCTCGCCGACCACGTGCGGCAGAGATGGCGGGTCGCCAGCCGGCTCGAGCTGAAGTTCGAGGCCCTGTACCTGAAGCTCCTCCTCCCCGCCGCTCGCCACGGGACGGCGGGGGCGCGCAAGCGCTACGCGGGCCTCGTGGAGACGGAGGGCGAGCGCCGTACGGTGTTCGTCGGCATGGAGGTCGTCCGGCGCGACTGGACCGAACTCGCCAAGCGGGTGCAGCGGGAGCTGTACGAGAGGCTCTTCGCCGACCGGCCCGTGGAGGGCTACCTCCTCCAGGTCATCGCGGACCTGCGGGCGGGCCGGCTCGACCCGCAGCTCGTCTACCGGAAGGCGCTACGCAAGGGGCTCGACGAATACACGGCCACCACCCCTCCGCACGTGGCCGCCGCGCGCAAGATGCAGGCCGAACCGGGCCGGCTCGTCGCCTACGTCATGACCACCGAGGGGCCGGAGCCCGCCTCGGACCGCAGGCACCCGCTGGACTACGAGCACTACGTCGAGAAGCAGGTGCGCCCCGTGGCCGAGCCCGTGCTGTCGCTGCTCGGGCTCGACTTCGACCGGCTCCTCGGTCACGGGGCGCAGGCGAGGCTCTTCTGACCGCGGGCCCGGCCGCGAGCCCCGCTCCCCGCTCGCGTCGAGCGCGGTCGGCAGCGGAGCATCGAGGCGCTCGGCGAGCGGAGGCCTACGAGCAGGTGTCGCAGATACCGTGCTCCTCGCCGCAGGCCAGGGTGGTGATGCCTGGACACGGTCCCTTGGGGTGGTCGGGCCTGTGGTGTCCCCCGGTCACCCTCTCGAGGTCCTCGATGAAGAGCTCACGCATGCCGTCGCCCTCCTTCTTGCCGTGCCGCGAACGGAGTCGCGGGAACCGCGGCCCGAGTCTACGCAGCCGCGCCGAGGCCGTCAAACGGACGCGAGGGGATGACGCCGACCGGCGGCCGGTTCTCGTGTCGGGCCGTCGTGGGGCGCTCGCGAGACGGATGGTCTCGGGCCTCGCCGTCGCGCTCGTTGCAGGGGCCTGCGCGGCGACCCCGGCGCGCGCCCCGCGCATCCGGCCCCCGGTCTGGCTCAATACCGGCCCGGACGGTCCCGGGCAGCTCGATGGCAGGGTGGTCCTCGTCGAGTTCTGGACCTACGGCTGCATCAACTGCGTGCGAACGGTCCCTGCGGTGCGGGAGATCCACGACACCTACCGCGACCGCGGCCTCGTCGTCGTCGCGGTCCACTCGCCGGAGTTCGAGGAGGAGAGGGAGCTCAGCCGCGTGCGCGACGCGGTCCAGAAGCTCGGGATCGCGTACCCGGTGGCGGTGGACAGCGACCACGCGATCTGGCGGGCCTTCTCGAACCGGTACTGGCCGGCTTTCTATCTGGTGGACCGGGCAGGCCATGTCCGCCTCGCGCACGTCGGCGAACTCCATCGCGGCACGCGGGCCTGGAGCGAGCTCGTCGCGCAGATCGAGCGCCGGCTCGCCGAGCCCGCGGCGGGGGAGCCGAGCCGTCCGTGACCCGGCGAAAGGCCCTTTCGCCGGAACGACGTTCCCCGATCCCGGGGCCGGCCCATGGCCGAGGACGGGCGGTGCCGAGCTCAGGGACACGTGGCAGGGTCGAAGGTCCCGGGGTGGCCGGTCTCGGTCTCCGTGCCCGACGGGTTCACGGCGGTCACCACGTAGGCGAAGAGCTGTCCCTCGGCGGGAGTGGCCGGGTCTCCCCCCGAGGCCCACTCGGGAACTGTGGCCTTGTGCACGCAGTCGAAGGAGCCGTTCGGCGTGCCCCGGTACACGCGGTAGAAGCTCACGGGGTGCTCGGTCGTCCGATGCACGTCCTCCCAGGTCCACGCCACCGGGGCCTTGTTCAGCAGGAAGAAGGCGGCCCCCGGCGCCGACGCCTCGAGGTCGCCGAACGGGGGCACGATCTTGAAGACCTCGCCACTGCGGTCGGTGAAGTACAACTCCCCCTGGGCATCCTCGCCGAAGCTGGTGAGGCCGTTGGCGAGCGAGCCGTCCGGGTCGAGCTGCGTCGTCCAGCTCTGGTGATCGGTCGCCGTGCCGCCCACCACCTCGAAGGACCGGATGAAGCCGGCGCAGTAGTCGCCGTAGAAGTACTTCCCCTGCATCTCGGTCATCCGGCAGCCGCGGTAGGCGTAGCCTCCGGTGATGGAGCAGCCGGTGAGCGAGCAGACCGCCGCGCTGTGGCAGTACTCGAAGATCGGGTCCGTGAAGGAGGCGTCGTTGCAGGGTGGCGTGCTCCCGCACGAGACGCCGGGCGGATTGCAATTGCTGGCGTTGGCGGGATCGAAGCAGTGGTTGCCTTCCATCTTGCGCCAGGCGTAGTTGCGCCCGCCTCCGGTGCCCGCGGGGACGAAGTTGACCTCCTCCCAGCACTGCTGGCCGACGTCGGCCACGTAGAGGTCGCCCGTGGCGCGGTCGAAGGAGTCCCGCCAGGGGTTCCTGAGGCCGTAGGCCCAGATCTCGTCGCAGTTGCCGGCTGGGCCGTCGCGGAAGGGGTTGTCGGCGGGCACCGAGTAGGCCGGGCCGGCGAGCCCGCTGCAGTCGGGCGATCCTGACGCGGCCCCGCTCGGATCGATGCGGAGGATCTTTCCGAGAACGGTGGTCAGGCTCTGGCCGTTGCCGCACGTGCCGTGGTTGTCGTTGGCCCCACCGCCGTCGCCGGTCCAGATGTAGAGGTAGCCGTCCGGCCCGAACAGCAGCTGCCCGCCGTTGTGGTTGGTCTGGGGCTGGGAGTACCGCATGAGGCGAACCTCGCTGGCGGCGTCCGCGACGTCCGGATTCGCGGCCGAGACCCGGTAGCGGGCGACGACGCTGAACCAGGGACCGAGCAGGGCGCCCTCGGTGTAGTTGACGTAGAAGAAGCCGTTGTTCGCGTAGTCCGGATCGAAGGCGAGCCCCAGGAGCCCCATCTCGTCCCCCGACGCGGAGTTGACCTTCGCGTCAATGTCGAGGAACGTGGTCCAGGCGTTGGCGGCCGCGCCGCGGTGCCGGACGCGGATGTAGCCGTTCTGCTCCACGATGAAGATCCGGTCCGTGTCGCCGGGAGGCGCCGTGACGTAGAGGGGTCTCTGGGTGAGCCCGCCCGCCACGAGGACGCTGTCGAGGGCCGTGTTCGAGACGGCGGAGATCCCGTCACAGACGCCCACGGCGAGCGCGGGCGAGCCCGCCGGAGCGAACGCGACCACGACGAAGACGACGGCACGGACGTTCGAGGAAACGCTGCGCCCCATCACGGCCTCCTCCGCTTCGTTCGCCGGCCTCGCCACCTCGGGGAAACGTTCGGGTGGCGGCGGCCCTCCATATACCCCGACCGAGCCGGCGGCGCCACGGGGACGGCGAACGGTCCGCGAGCTCGCCCGTCGCCGGCACCTATAATGTGCGCCTCATGATCCTCGCCGCCGACGTGGGCGCGACGACGACGCGCCTCGGCCTGTTCGCCCGCGAGGGCGGGCGGGTGCGCGCGGTCCGCGTGCGCGACTTCCGGAGCGGGGACGCATCCTCTTTCGAGGACATCGTCCGCGAGTTCCTTCGAGGGGACGTTCGCAGGAAGGCAACCCGCTGCGCTGTCGGTGTGGCGGGTCCCATCACCGCGGGCCGGAGCCAAGTGGTGAACCTCCCGTGGCAGGTGGACGCGAAGCGCCTCGCGCGGGAGCTTCGCCTCCGGCGCGTCCATCTCCTGAACGACGTCGAGGCCTGGGCCCACAGCATTCCCTCGCTGACCTCGCGCCAGCTCGCGAACCTGACGCCGCGGCTGCGTCCGGCCCCGGGCAACGCCGCGTTGATCGCCGCCGGGACCGGCCTCGGCATGGCGATCCTGTTCTGGGACGGCAGGCGGCACCGTCCTTCGGCGAGCGAGGGCGGCCATCAAGGGCTCGCCCCGCACGGCGAGGTGGAGATCGAGCTCCTGCGGTACCTGGCGCGCCGTCACGGACGGGTGAGCCTGGAGCGGGCCGTGTCGGGCCCGGGACTCGGCGCCACCTACGAGTTCCTGGTCGAGACCGGTCGCGGCAGCCGCTCGCCGGCGCTCGAGCGGCGAATGCAGGAGGCAGACCCGAACGCCGCGATCGCTGCGGCGGGAGTCGCCGGGGAGGATCCCACGGCCGTGAAGGCGGTGGACCTGTTCGTGTCGCTGTACGGGGCCGCGGCCGGCGACCTCGCCCTCGTCGCGCGGGCGACCGCCGGCGTCTTTCTCGGCGGCGGGATCGCTCCCCGCATCCTTCCGAAGCTGCGCGACGGGGCGTTCATGCGAGCCTTCCGCGACAAGGGGCGCCTGTCGCCCTTCGTCGGGAGGGTCCCTGTCCGTGTCATCCTGGAGCCGCGGGCAGGACTGATCGGCGCGGCCGCCTTCGCGGCCGCGGTCCCGGGCTGAGCCGAGCGCGGCGAGAGCCGCCGGGAGGGTTCGAATGGCCGCCACCGTGGACCGCGACCTGGCGCGAGAGGCCGTCAGCACCTTGAAGTTCCTCGCGGTGGACGCGGTCGAGCGCGCCAGGTCCGGGCACCCGGGCATGCCCATGGGCGCGGCCGACCTCGCCTTCGTCCTCTGGAGCCGGTTCCTGCGCTACGACCCGAACGCTCCCGACTGGCCCGACCGCGACCGGTTCGTGCTGTCGGCGGGCCACGGCTCGATGCTCCTCTACGGCCTCCTCCATCTGGCCGGCTACGAGCTTCCTCTCTCGGAACTGCAGGCCTTCCGCCAGTGGGGCAGCCGAACGCCCGGCCATCCCGAGTTCGGCCTCACACCGGGTGTCGAGGCGACGACCGGCCCCCTCGGGCAGGGCATCGGCAACGCGGTCGGGATGGCGCTCGCCGCCCGGATGCTCGCGGCGAGGTTCGACGCCGAGGGCGCGGCGCTCGTCACGCATCGCGTGTTCGTGCTCGCGAGCGACGGCGACGTGATGGAAGGGGTCTCGGGCGAGGCCTCCTCGATCGCGGGCCACCTCCGGCTCGGCAACCTCGTCGTCCTCTACGACGACAACCGCGTGAGCATCGAGGGCTCGACGGACCTCGCCTTCTCGGAGGACGTCGGGCGGCGGTACGAGGGCTACGGCTGGCACGTCCAGCGCGCCGACGGGCACGACCACGACGCGGTGGCCGAGGCGATCGAGGCGGCGATCGCCGAGCGCGAGCGCCCCTCGCTCATCATCTGCCGGACGCACATCGCCCACGGCGCGCCCGGCAAGCAGGACAGCCACGAGGCCCACGGCGCGCCCCTCGGCCCCGAGGAGGCCCGGGCGACGAAGCAGGCGCACGGCTGGCCGCTCGAGCCGCCCTTCCTCGTCCCCGAGCGCGTGCGTCTGCACTTCAGGGCGCGCGCGGCGGAGGGAACGGCGCTGCGGACCGCGTGGGAGAAGCGCCTCGGCGACTGGCGCAGGGCCCGTCCCGGCGATGCCGAGCTGTGGGACGCGCTCTCGCGCGGGCGCGTTCCGGAGGACATCGTGGAGCGCCTTCTCGAGGCGGCTCCCTCGGGGCCCGCCGCGACCCGCGAGCACGGCCGTCGCGTGCTCCAGAAGGCCGCGGAGCTCGTCCCGGCGCTCGTCGGCGGCTCGGCCGACCTCGCGCCCTCCACGCTGGCGATCATCGAGGGCAGCCCCTCGGTCGCCCCGGGCGAGTTCCGGGGCCGGAACCTCCACTTCGGCGTTCGCGAACACGCGATGGGGGCCATCCTGAACGGCATGGCCTTGCACGGCTCGTTCCGTCCTTACGGCGCCACCTTCCTCGTCTTCTCGGATTACATGAGGCCCGCGATCCGGCTCGCCGCGCTGAGCCACCTTCCGGTGATCTACGTGTTCACGCACGACTCGGTCTTTCTCGGCGAGGACGGGCCCACTCACCAGCCGGTGGAGCAGCTCTGGGCACTCCGGCTGATCCCGAACCTCTGGGTCTTCCGTCCGGCCGACGGATACGAGACCGCGGCGTCGTGGGGCCTCGCGCTCGCGCGAACGAGCGGTCCGAGCGCGCTATGCCTGACCCGCCAGAAGGTGTGCGCGATCGAGAGGTCCGCGGCCGGCGAGCTCGCCGACCCGCGACGAGGGGCGTACGTCGTGGCCGGCGACGAGCGGCCGGATGTCGTGATCGCAGCCACAGGGTCGGAACTCCATCTCGCGGTCGAGGCGGCGAAGGCGCTCGCCGCCGACGGCACGAAGGCCCGGGTCGTCTCGGTGCCGTGCCTCGAGCTGTTCGAGGAGCAGGACGCCGGCTATCGGAACTCGCTGTTCCCGCCGGGCGTGCCGGTCGCGACCATCGAGGCCGGAAGGACGGGTCCCTGGAGGGCGCTCGCGGGCCCCGGCGGCCTGACCATCGGCGTGGACCGGTTCGGCGCCTCCGCACCGTGGACGGCGATCGCCGAGCGATTCGGGTTCACGCCGGGGGCCGTGACGGCTCGCATCCGGGAGTGGTTGAGAGCGTAGAGCTACCTGACCCGTGGGTGGTTCCGGGCCGCCTCGCCGGCGAGCAGATGCCGGAAGCCGGGTGGGGGCTCGAAGCCGTGGCGGCGCGCCAGGTCGGCCTCGCGGCGGGCGCCCGCAAGGTCCCCCGCAAGGGCGAGCGCCACGGCCAGGTTGTGGTGGGCGACGGCATAGCCGGGGTCGAGGCGGATCGCCCTCGTCAGGTGCTCCACCGCCTCGTCGAGCCTCCCGAGCGAGGTGAGCGCGCCCCCGAGGTTGCTCTCGGCCTCGGGGTAGTCCGGACGACTCGCGAGCGCCTTCCGGTAGTGCTCCACCGCCTCCCTGGCTCGCCCCATCCCGAACAGGGCGACGCCCAGGTTGTTGTGCGCCTCGGCATAGCCAGGCCGCAGCCGCAGCGCCTGCTCGTAGAGCCGGATCGCCTCCGCGGGGCGCCCGGTCTCGGCCAGGGCGCGCCCGAGATTGTTGTGGGCCCTCGCGTCGGCGGGATCGAGGCGCACGGCCTCTTCGAGGTGCGGGATCGCCTCCGCCGCCCGGCCGCTTCCGAGCAGCGCGACGCCGAGATTGTTGCGGGCCTCGACGTACCCGGGCCGCAGCCGCAGCGCGCTCTCGTAGTGCGCGACAGCCTGCTCGAGCCGGCCCATCTCCTGGAAGGCGCGTCCCAGGTTGTTGTGCGCTTCGGGGTAGCCGGGCCGCGACCGCAGCGCGCTCTCGTAGTGCGCGACAGCCTGCTCGAGCCGGCCCGTCTCGTGGAGCAGCAGGCCGAGCCCGTTGTGGCTCTCCGGGTGGCCGGGCTCGAGACGCAGCGCCTCGCGGTAGTGTCGCTCCGCCCGCTCGATCGCGCCCCTCCTGGCGTGTCCGAGGTTGCTGTGGGCCACGGGGTTGTCCCGGGTCTTCTCGAGCGCGTGCTCGAACAGCGACACGGAATCGCGCCAGGTGCCGGCCTGGACCCGCGCGCAGGCGGCCAGCGCGAGGATCGCGACGCCCGAGGGCAGGAGGATCCACGGCGAGTCGGCTGCCGCGAGCGTTCGAGGCGGGCCGCGCCGGAGCCACGAGGCCCCGACCGCCGCCGCGAGGTCGGCGACGCCCCATGCGGCGATCACGAAGATGCCGACGAGAGGCAGGTAGGTGTACCGGTCCGCCATCGCCTGGTCGCCCACTTGGATCCATCCGATCACGGGAACGAGCGTGCCGAGGTACCAGAGCCAGCCGACGAGAACATAGGGACGCTTCCGGCGGACCCGCGCGGCCAGGATCGTCGCGAGGACCAGCAACAGTGCCGCGCCCGCGACCTCCCAGGGCCGATGAGCGCCTCGAGGGTGGGGGTAGAAGACCGCGAGGTCGAGGGGCCACACCGTCTTCCGGAGATAGGCCGCATAGGAGACGACCGAGTTGGCGAGCCGTTCGGTCAGGGGAAGCCGTTCGAGGGCGGCCACGGCCTCGCCCGAGCTCTGCGCGACGAGGGTGATGGCCGAGGACGCCGCCGACAGGGCCAGCAGCGGGACCTTCTCGCGGATCCGCGGCCGGAGCGCGCGCGGGCCGACGCCCGCCAGCCGCCCGAGCGGCCAGAGGTCGAGGAGGAGGAGAACGAGCGGGAGCGTCACGAGCATGGGCTTCGCGCACAGTCCGAGGCCGAGGGCTGCGGCGACCGGGACGTAGCGGCGCGCCGAGGGGGCCCGGGCGTAGCGGACGTAGGCGACGAGGGCGAGCATCCAGAAGAGCGCGCTCAGGACGTCCTTGCGCTCGGCCACCCACGCCACGGACTCCACGTGCAGCGGGTGCACACCGAACAGCGCGGCCGCGATGCCGCTGCGCAGGGTGGCGCCCGTCGCCAGGCGGAGCGCGAGGAAGAGCAGGAGCGTGTTCGCCACGTGGAGGAGCAGGCTCGTCAGGTGGTGGCCCGCGGGGGAGAGCCCGTAGAGCTGCACGTCGAGCATGTGGGACATCCACGTGAGCGGGTGCCAGTTCGCGGCGTGGGTCGTGGTCCAGGCCCACCGGATGCCGTCGAGCGTGAGGCCACGCAGGACGTGCGGGTTGCCCGTGACGTACCGCTCGTCGTCGTAGCTCGTGATGAAGTCGTGGCCGAGGACGGGCCAGAGCGAGGCGAGGACGACGGCCGCCAGGGCGATGGCGACCGCAGCGGGGGGGCCCGGGCGGCCGTCAGGGGCGGTCCGCACGGGGCGGGACCCGGGAGGCCGCCGCGCGGTCCGCGAGCACCTCGACGAGGCCGTCCGTCGGGGCCACGAGCTCGCAGGGATGCGCCGGTTCGTGCGGCACCCCGCCGAAGGCCTCGGCGAACACCCGGGCCTTCTGCTCGCCGGTGACGAGGAACAGGACGCGCCGCGCCGCGTTCAGCGCCGGAAGCGTGAGCGTGACCCGCCAGCTTCCGAGCTTCGGCACGAAGCTCGCCGCGACCCAGCGCGAGGTCTCCCCGAGCGCCGGGCTCCCCGGGAAGAGCGAGGCGGTGTGACCGTCGGTCCCCACGCCGAGCAGGACGAGGTCGAAGCGGGCGGTCCCCTCGGCCGCGAACAGCCCCCGCAGCTCGGCCTCGTAGGCCGCCGCGGCGCGGGCCGGATCGGTGGCCTCCCCGGTCACGCGGAGGATTTGTTCGGCGGGGACGGGCACGCGATGGAGGAAGGTCTCCATCGCCATGCGGTAGTTGCTGCGCGGGTCGTCCGGCGGGACGCAGCGCTCGTCGCCGAACAGTACGTAGGTGCGCGCCCAGGGGACGCGGTCGAGGTACGGCGGTTCGGCGAGCCTGCGGTAGAGATCGCGCGGGGTGGACCCGCCCGACAGCGCCACCGCGAAGCGGCCCCGGAGGTCCAGCGCTTCGCGGGCCGCCGCGAGGAACCGCTCCGCCGCGGCGCGGTGGACGTCGCCGGGACCGGGCAGAACCTCCACGATCCTCGTGGCGGCCACCGCGCCTCCCTCCCGGACCCCCTCGCGTCCATCCCGCGGCCTCCCTCGCCGAGGATCGGGCGACGGGCGCCGCACGCACAGCCCCATAATAGGGCTCCCGATGGGATCCGAGCCGCCGCCGCTCGTCGTCGCGCTCGCTGTCGCGCTTCTCGTCACGGCACCGATCGCCTACCTGGCCAGCCGCCGTGGCGGCCGGTATCGAGCTCTTCCCGGCTGGCTCGGCTCGTGGGTCCTGTTCGCGGCGCTGCTCGTCTGCCTCTCGCGGGCGCACCGGTGGGTGTCCTTCCCCATCCTCGGCGCGGCGATGTTCGCCGCCCTCCGGCAGTACTTCTTCGTCGCGCCGCTGAGACCCCGGGACCGCCTCGCGATCCTCGCGGCGTATGTGTCCATCCCTCTCGTGCTGTGGCCGGCCTTCGTGAAGTCCCACGCAGGAGTGCTGGCGGCCGCGGTGCTGGCGCTGCTGATCGTGTTCCCCGTGCTGCTGGCCACCGGGCCGCGACAGCCGGGCCTGCTCGACTCGGCGGGGCGGGTGCTGCTGGGCTTCATCCTGTTCGTCGTCTGCTTCGCCCACCTGGGGCTCATGGCAGGGGAGCCAGCCGGGTGGCTGGAGCTGTTCGGTGTCCTCGCCCTCGGCGCCGAGCTCCCGCAGCGGCTGGCGGGGCGTGGCCGCCCGGGCGAGCCGGTGCTGCGCCCGGTGCTCGGCGTCCTCGCGAGCCTCGCGATCGCCGG
>JBBIHW010000048.1:4796-13151 GCA_037446795.1 Acidobacteriota bacterium | reverse complement strand
CCGCAGCCGGCGCGCCCGGCGGGGCAGCCCGTCCCGCCCGTACTCGTCGCGCTCGAGGTTCGCGAGGATCTCCCGCGCCCGCTCGATCACGTCCTGCGGAACGCCGGCGAGCCTCGCGACGTGGATCCCGTAGGAGCGGTCGGCCGCGCCGGCCTCGACCCGGTGCAGGAAGACGACCCGGTCGCCCCACTCCCGGACCGCCATGCGGAGGTTGACCACCCCGGGCAGCGCCACGGCGAGCTCGGTCAGCTCGTGGTAGTGCGTGGCGAACACGGTCCGCGAGCTGGGCAAGTTCGTGGTAATGGGTCGCAAAGAGCGTGCGCGCCCGGATGTTCCGCTCGTTGTACTCGGCCACGGCCCAGGCGATACTGATGCCGTCGAACGTGGACGTCCCGCGGCCGATCTCGTCCAGCAGGACCAGGCTGCGCGCCGTGGCGTGGCGCAGGATGTGGGCGGTCTCGCTCATCTCGACGAGGAAGGTGCTCTGGCCTTCCGCGACGTTGTCCGACGCTCCCACCCGGCAGAAGATGCGGTCCGCGACGCCGATCTCCGCCTCCTCGGCGGGAACGAACGAGCCCGCCTGGGCGAGCAGGGTGATCAGGGCGACCTGGCGCAGGTAGGTGGACTTCCCGCCCATGTTGGGACCGGTGAGGATCGCGATCGAGCGATGCGGCGGCCCGAGCTCGGTGTCGTTCGGCTGGAAGCGCGTCCCGGCCAGCGAGAGCTCCACGACGGGATGGCGCCCCCCGGAGATCCGCAAGCCGGCGCCGGCGTGCACCCGCGGCCGACAGTAGCCCCGGCGCGCGGCGAGCTCTGCGAGCGCGGTCAGGACGTCGCCGAGGGCCACCGCGCGCGCCGTCGCCTTGAGCCGCGGTGCTGCGGTCGCGATCTCCTCCCGCAGCCGCAGGAAGATCTCGTATTCGAGTTCCTCCATGCGCGACTGCGCCTCGAGGATCTGCGCCTCCGTCCGCTCGAGCTCGGGAGTGACGAACCGCTCGCCGCTGGCCACGGTCTGCTTGCGGCGGTAGCGGTCGGGGACCCGGTCGAGATTCGGGCGGGACACCTCGATGTAGTAGCCGAAGACCTTGTTGAAGCGAACCTTGAGCGACGCGATCCCGGTCGCCTCCCGCTCCTGGGCCTCGAGCGAGGCGAGCAGCGCGCCCCCGTCCCGCCGGACCGACCGCAAGCGATCGAGCTCGGGATCGAAACCGTCCCGGATGAGGCCTCCCTCGCGAAGGCCCGCGGGCGGGTTGTCCACGAGCCCGGCTGCGAGCCTCGCGGCGAGCTCCGCGCACGGGTCGAGCCGCTCGAGGCATTGCCGCATGAGCGGTGCCTGGAGCGCGGACAGGGCCTCGCGGAGCGCAGGGAGCCTCTCGAGCGACGCTCGCAGCGCCAGGAGGTCTCGCGCGTGGGCGGTCCCCGTCGCCGCGCGACCGACGAGTCGCTCGATGTCCTGGATCCCATCCAGTCGCTCGCGGGCCGCCCGTCTCGCCTCCGCGCGCTCCACCAGCTCCTGAACCGCGTCCTGGCGCGCGCCGATCTCGTCGGCGTCGAGCAGCGGTGCGAGGATCCAGGAGCGCAGAAGCCTCGCCCCAGGCGCCGTCCGGGTCAGGTCCACGGCGCCGAGGAGGGAGCCCGCGCGGGTCCCGTCCCGCAGCGACCGCTCGATCTCCAGGTTGCGGCGGGTGGCGGCGTCCAGCAGGAGATGCCTCGACGGCTCGTGGAGCGCGAGCCCGTCCACGTGCCGCAGGGCGGCCTTCTGCGTCTCCTGGGCGTAGACGAGCAGCCCGCCCGCGGCCGCCACGGCCGCCGGTCGGCCGCCGAGGCCGAAGCCCTCCAGCGAGGCGACCGCGAAGTGGCGGGTCAGGTTCGAGGCCGCGGAGCCGGGGTGGAACGCGGAGGGCTCGCACGGCGTGAGCGTGACGCCCGCCGCGCGCTCGCTCCGGAAACGTTCGTTCCAGGACATGCCCTCGGGGAAGACGATCTCGCGGGGGGCGAACGCCTGCAGCCGGTCGGCGAGCGCCTCCCACGGATCCGCGCCGGCCGGCGACTCCCAGGCGAGGAACTCCCCGGTCGTCGCGTCCAGGAAGGCCGCGCCCGCGCGGCCCTCGACCAGCGCGACCGACGCGAGCCAGGCCGGCGTCCGCGCGTCGAGCTCCGAGAGGTCCGTCACGGTGCCAGGCGTGACGATGCGAACGACCTCGCGTCGGACGAGGCCCTTCGCGGTCCTGGGGTCCTCCACCTGCTCGCAGACGGCCACGCGCAGGCCCCCGCGAACGAGCCGTGCCGCGTAGGTGTCCAGCTGGTGGTGCGGGAAGCCGCACATGGGGGCGGCGTGAGCGGTCCCGCGCCCCCGGACGGTCAGGGCGAGGTCGAGCATCCGGCTGGCCTGCTCGGCGTCCTCGTAGAACATCTCGTAGAAGTCGCCCATGCGGAACAGCAGGATCGCGTCCGGATGCTCGCGCTTGAGGGCGTGGTACTGGCGAAACATGGGCGTGAGGGAAGAGGATTCGTGCATGACGGCCCAAGTATACGGCAGCAGCGACGCTTGACCCCTGTGGAACCGGGGGCTATAAAGGCCGCGCCATGGAGGCGCACGGAGTCGCTCCCGAACTGACCGATCAGGACAAGATCCTGCTGGTGTTCGACTACCTGGGGCCGCTCGCTTTGGTGTCCCTCGTCGCGAGCCGGCGCGAGTTCGTGCGATGGCACGCCAAGCAGGGATTGCTGTTCTCGGCCAGCGTCGTCGCCCTCTACCTGGTCATGAAGATCCTGCACCTGGTGCTGCAGCGGCTGCTGTGGCCCGTCTTCGGCGAGCTGTTCTGGGCCGTCGCCGCGCTGGTGTGGCTGGGCATGTTCCTGGTGTTCCTGGTCTGCCTCGTGCGGGCCCTCGAGGGGGAGCGCTTCAAGATCCCGCTGCTCGGTGACCTGGCGGATCTGATCTGACGGAGCTCGCGGCGGCTCAGTCCACGGGCGGCGGAAGCTCCCACTGCGTCTCGTGGAAGATCATCGGGGCGTAGTTGTTCCCGAACGCCGTCTCCCGGATCGGGAGGCCGCGGACGGCGTACTCGAGCCCGGCGGCGACGAACACCGGCTTCGCCTCGGCGATCGCCTTCTCGAGCGCCGCCCGGGCGCTCGCGTCGAGCGGGCTGGCGCCGGGCGCGGCCTTCGCGCGGGCCTCCTTGACCCGGTTGGCGTTGGCCAGCATCAGCTCTTCCAGCTCCTGCCGGGACAGGCGGCTCCAGGGCCGTCCGTCCGGAGCGGACGCCGGTAGCGAGCCGAGACCCGCCGCGAGCCGGGCGAGGGCGGAGGCGTAGCGGGGGTCGTCCCCGCGCGCGGGATCCGCCTTGTCCGCCTGGCGCCACGCGTCCGCCGCGGAGGAGTAGTGCCCGAGCTTGGCGCTCGCCGTGGCGAGTCGGATCCAGTCCGTCCGCGAGGCCTCCCCGAGAGCGACGAGCTCGGCGTACTCGGTCTCGGCCGATGCGAAGTCGGCCCGCGAGAACGCCTGCTGCGCGAGGTAGCGTCGAGCCCAGCGGGACGGGCCGGGATAGGGGCGACCCTCCCGCGCGAATCCTTCGAGCGCGGCCCGGTACCAGCGCGCCGCGTCCTCCGTGCGCCCCTGGTCCTCGTGGAGCTTGCCGGCCTGGAAGCGCTCGATCGCGAGCTGGGGCTGGGGCCAGGCCCCGGATTCGAGCTGTGCCGTGGCCTCCGCGGCGACGCTGCGCGCCGCGGCAGCGCGGTCGAGGTTCTGGTAGGCGTTGGCGAGGTAGAAGGCGGTCTCGAGCCGCGGCCGCGCGCGATGCTCGGCCTCGAGTGCCGAGGCGGCCCGCTCGAGCGCCTCCTTCGCCCCTGCCGTGTCGCCCGCTTTCGCGCGGCAGAAGAAGAGGCGGTAGAGAAGCGGCCCGTCGGCGTTTCCGCCGGCATCGAGCGCTTCGAGGATCGGGCGAGCCTCCGCATACTTCCCCTGGTCGTACAGGGCGATCGCCCGCGAGGTCTGCTCGGTTTCCGGAACTCCCCCCGATCCCGGTCCGGCGCCCGGACCGGCGGCGAGCGCTGCGAGAAGGAGCGCGGGAATCGTCGCGGCCATCGTGTCCCTCGACTGGGCCGGGCTTTGCTATCACGAGGAAGCTCGCATGGCAAGTCGCCGCCTCCCGCGCTCCGGCGCGGCGGCTCTGCTAGGCTTGGGGGCGATGACCGGACGGGCATCTTCGACCCGCGCGCGACGCGCTGCCGCGCTCGTCCCCGTGTTCCTGCTGACGGCAGGATCTGGCGTAGCCGTGGCCGCCCCGGACGCGGGTGTGGCCCTCGCCCGCCTTCAGGACTGGCTCGACGCGACGCGCACGCTCGACTGCCGGTTCGAGCAGCGCTTCGTGTCGGAGTCGCTCGGCTCCGTCGTTCGTGAGACCGGGAGGCTGCGGCTGCTGAGACCGGGCCGCATGCGCTGGGACTACGACGCGCCCGACCCCAAGGTGGCCGTCGTCAAAGGCGACCGGACGCTTCTCTACCTTCCCGAGGAGCGCCAGCTCGTGGTCGGGCGGCTCTCCGACGTGGAGGGGATCCTGCCGGGGCTGCTCGCGGGGGACAGGCCGCTGCGCGACCTCTTCCACGCGTCGCTTGTCGAGCCTGGGGGACAGGGGAGCGGCTCCGCCTGGAAGCTCAGGCTCGAGCCGCGGCAGCCGAGCGAGGGAGTCCGGGCCGTGCTCCTCACGCTCCACCCGCGAGACCACGGGATCGTGGCGGCGGAGGTCGTGGACTCCTCGGGCAGCCGGACCGAGTACGTCTTCCGGAGAGTCCAGCGTAACCGGTCCGTGGATGTCCGAGTGTTCGACTTCACTCCTCCCGAGGGGACGTCCGTCACCCCGGCGGAGATCGGGGTCGTCGAGTCGCGTTGAGTCTCGGGGCCCGCGTCAGTCGGCCGCCGGGCTCGGGCGCTGGGGGTGTCGCAACGATTCCCGGGCGGCAAGATGTGCAGGCCGACTGCGCATCGAGCTGGCGGGTCCGTTCCGATCGAGCCCGTGCTCGGCGTTGATGCTGCTGTGTCAAGGGGCGCCCGTTCGTTGACAGCCGGCAGGTGCAGGAGTACCAACGGCCTCGGGCTCGCACAGGGGTCGAGAAGGGTCCCTTCGACTCTCGAGCCGCACGGATCGCCGAGCGGCCCCCGTCGCCGGGTCGGTGGCCGCCCCCGGGCCTCAGGGATGAGACCTGGGTGCTGACCCCGACCGGCTGGGACCAGCGACTGCCGTCCAGCTCGCCGGGCCCTCTCGATGATCCCGCCCTCGCCTTCGACACCAACAGGCGGAGGGCTGTGTTGTATGGGGGATGGTCCCCCACAGGCCTTCCGGTGTCGGAGACCTGGGTCTACGACGGCACCCGCTGGCAGCAGGTGTCGCAGACGAGCCCGCCGGGCGTGCGGGGGGGACGCAGCCTCGCCTACGACCCGGTCCGCGACCGCGTGGTGCTCTTCGGCGATGCGCCGGATCCGGAAGACGTGACCTGGGAGTTCGACGGGAGCCAGTGGATCGCGCGGCCCACCCCCTTCCACCCCGACGAGAACCGCAGTTTCATTCAGCTGGCCTACGACACCAAGCACGAGGCCGTGATCCTGTTCGGTGGCTACGACGGCGGCCTGTGGAACGACACCTGGGCCTACGGGGCCGATCCGGACGGGGATGGGATCGTCGGGGGCTTCGACAACTGCCGCACCACGGCGAACGGGAATCAGGCCGACGCCGACGCCGATGCGGCGGGCGATGCCTGCGACTGCGCGCCCGCGGACCCGACGGCGTCGGGGGAGGTGAGCGGGCTTGTGTTCGGTGCCGACAGGACGACTCTTTCCTGGGACTCGGCGGTTCCCGGTGCGGGAAGCGGCACGGTGCACGATGTGGTGCGGGGGGAGGGCCTCGCCGAGCTTCCGGTGGGATCCGGGGGGCAGGAAGCCTGCCTCGCCAAGGGCCTGGCGGCCTCGAGCGCGACAGATCCCGACCTGCCGGTCGCGGGAGGTGGATTCTGGTACCTGGTGCGGGGTCGCAATGTCTGCGGTGCCGGTACCTACGGATTCCGCTCGGATGGAACGGAGCGCACCACCGGTGTCTGCACCTGAAGCCCGTACGGGACTCTGACTCCGCCCCGCTCGCCCTCGGCCCACACTCGGACCACTTGTTGCCCCTCGATTCCGGAGGGTGTTACCATCCGCCGCCGGCCTGAACCGGGGGTCGGAAGTGGTGCTTCCCGTGGGCGTTCCGGCGGGTGTTCGCGACGCGTGGCGGGGGACGATGCCCGAGACCTCGTCCGACCTCGGAGCGCGCGCTTGAGCGGCGCGCGCCCGGATCTCTCCCGGGCCGAGCGGATCCTGCACGAGCCTGTGGAGGCGCAGGCCATCATCCTCGACCTCGTGGGCGAACGCCTTCTCGAGGTCGAGACGCTGTTTCGCCGGAACCTCGCCTCGCCCCTGGGCCTCATCGCGGAAATCGGGAGCTTCGTGGCGGAGGGCGGCGGCAAGCGGGTGCGGCCGATGCTCCACCTGCTGTGCGCCCGCCTGTGCAACTACGAAGGCCCGCACGACGTCCTCCTGGCAACCGTGCTCGAGTTCATCCACTCGGCCACCCTGATCCACGACGACGTCATTGACGGCGCGGCCGTGCGGCGCGGCCGGCCCGCGGTGCACCGCCGCTGGGGGAATAACGTCACCGTCCTGTTCGGCGACTACCTCTACGCGAAGGCCATGGCCATGGCCCTCGAGGCGCGAAGCCTCCAGGTCATGGAGAAGCTCGCCGAGGTCACTCTCCAGATGACCGAGGGCGAGATGCTGCAGACGCGTCTTGTAGGCCGGCTCGACCTGACCGTGCCGGAGTACGTCGAGCTCATAGACCGCAAGACCGCCTGCCTGTTCGCGGGCTGCTGCGAGCTGGCGGGAATCCTGGCTGGCTCGACCCCGGAGCAGCAAGCCGCGCTCCACCGCTACGGGCGCAACCTCGGCCTGGCCTTCCAGGTCGTGGACGACCTGCTCGACTTCGTGGGCGACGAGCAGCGCCTGGGCAAGCCGGCGGCGAGCGACCTTCGCGAGGGGAAGGCCACGCTCCCCCTGATCGAGCTGATCTCGGCGGACGGGGACCGGGCGCGGCAGCTCGCCGCCCGCATCTCGGCTGGGGAGGCCGCGGCCTCCGACGTTTTCGCGCTCCGGGATCTTCTCCGGTCGAGCGGCGCCATCGCCCGCACGGAGCGGGAAGCGCGCCGATTCGCCGCCCAGGCCCGGGCGGAGATGTCGAACTTCCCGCCGTCGGCGGCCCGGCGCGCACTCGAGACGCTGCCGGGTCTTCTGGTCACCCGCGACCACTGACCCCAACATGTCGGGGCAGCGAGGCCGGGGCGCCCCAAGCGGTTCCGGGTCGCACGTTGAGATGGCCGCGACCCCGGTGTATAGTCCGCCGGACATGCGCGCCGCCGAGGCTCCCGTCGAGGCTTGCCCGGGTCTCCTCAGACTCGAGAGGATCAGCCTGTCCGGCTTCAAGTCCTTCTGCGACGCTGTCGAGATCGGCATCCCGAACGGTGTGACCGCCATCGTCGGGCCCAACGGCTGCGGGAAGTCCAACATCGGCGACGCGATCAACTGGGTGCTCGGCGAGCAGAGCCCGAAGCAGCTGCGGGGCTCCTCGATGGCGGACGTGATCTTCCACGGCAGCGAAGGTCGCAAGCCGATGGGGATGGCCGAGGTCTCCCTGTTCTTCGAGGCCGTCGGCGGGGACGACCCCGGAGACGGGCGGGTCGTGGTCACGAGGCGCCTGTTCCGGGACGGGCAGAGCGAGTACCTGCTCAACGGGGCCCGCTGCCGGCTGAAGGACATTCAGGAGCTCCTGCGCGAGGCCCGCATCGGGAGCCAGACGTACGCGACGATCGAGCAGGGAAGGATCGAACAGATTCTCAACGCGAAGCCGAAGGAACGGAGGCTCCTCGTCGAGGAGGCCGCGGGTGTGTCCGGCTTCAAGCACAAGCGGCGCCTCGCGGAGCTGAAACTTCAGGCCACCGAGGCGAACCTCTTGCGGGTGGGCGACGTGCTGGCCGAGGTCGGCCGCCAGATCCGTTCCGTGCGGCGCCAGGCCGCCCGCGCCCGCCGTTACCGGAGGCTCCGGGAGGAACTGCGCGGGCGGGAGCGCGTGCGGTTCGCCCTGCTCGCGCGGGACCTCGACGGCCGCCTCGAGGAGTTGCGGCGCCAGGAGGCCGCCTCCCGCGACGAGGAGGCGGCGGCCGCCGCCGCCCTCGCCGACCTCGAGGCGCGCCTCCTCGCCGGCCGGGCCGACCTCGAGGAGCTCGACCGCGAGGCCCGCGAGCGACAGCAGGCGCTCCACCGTCTCGAGGGCG
>JBBIHW010000048.1:0-4775 GCA_037446795.1 Acidobacteriota bacterium | reverse complement strand
AAAAAGGAATCGCGGATCGCCGCGCTGCGCGAGCGCAATGCCGAGACGCGGCACGCGATCGTGCGAATGGAGGCCGAGCTCGCCGCGCTCGAGCGCCGCCGCGAGGAGGCCGAGGCAGAGCTCGGGCGCCGCCGCGAGGAGCACGCGGCCTGCGAGCGCGAGCTTCGGGCGGCCGAGGAGCGACTCGCTGCGGAGGCGAGCAGGTTCGAGGAGGCCGCCCGCTCGCGCGGCCAGAGGCTCGCCGAGGCCGAGGCGCTGCGGCGGAGCCTGTTCGAGCTGGCCACGCGCTGCGCGGAGCTTCGAAACCGATGGCGCTTCGTCGAGGAGTCGCTCGACCGGCTCGCCGCCGAGAGGCAGCGGCTGGCGCGCGACAGCTCGGAGACCGAGGCCCATCGGGAGGTCGCCGAGGCGCAGTGGCGCGCCCTCTCCGCGGAGGCCGCCTCGGCCGTCAAGGCCGAGGAGGAGTCCCGGGCCGGGGTCCGGCGGGCGGAGCGTGCCCTGGCCGAAGCGCGCCACCTGCACGCCTCCGCCCTCGAAGCTCTCGGCCGGGCGCGCGAGGGGGAGAGTTCGGCGACCGCGAGGCTGCGGACGCTCGAGGACGTGGAAGCGCGCTTCGCCGCCGTGTCCGACGGCGTGAGGCTCCTGCTCGGCGAGGGGGCCTCGAGCGGGCTCGCGACCGGCGGGGTCGTCGCCGACTATCTCGAGGCGAGCAGGGAGGTCGAAGAGGCGGCCGAGGCATATCTGCAGCCGCTGCTTCCCGCCGTCCTCGTCGAGGAGGACTCCGATGCCGAGCGCGCGGCGGCGCTCCTGCGGGAGCGGGGCGCCGGAAGGACCCTGCTGCTCTGCTGCTCGCAGCCGGCCGGAGCCCGTGCCGTCGGCTCGGCGCCGGAAGGCAACGGCCCGATGCTCGAGCGCGTCCCGAGGGATCCCCGCATCCTCGGCCGCCTCCGCGACCGGCTCGCGTTTCGCGCGAGCTCGAACGGCGCGATCCGGGACCGGATCGGGGAGGCGGTGCTCGTGGACACGCTCTCCACGGCGCTCGACCTGCACCGCCGCTACCCTCACCTGGACTTCCTGACCCCGAGCGGGGAGGTCGTCTACGCGTCCGGCCTCGTGGCCGCGGGCGGCCGTGCCGGAGCCGGCCGCGGACTTCTCGCGCACGCGAGGAAGATCGAGCGGGCGAGGCGGGAGGCCGAAGAGGCAAGCGCGGCCTCGGCCGCCCTCGCCGCGAGGGCCGAACAGGCGCGAGCCGAGGTGGATCGCCTCGAAGCGGAGCTGGCGTCGCGCCGCGAGGCCGCG
The DNA here is from genome assembly GCA_037446795.1 of Acidobacteriota bacterium. Lineage (GTDB taxonomy): Bacteria > Acidobacteriota > Polarisedimenticolia > Polarisedimenticolales > JBBIHW01 > JBBIHW01. Next base: position 3,476 of record JBBIHW010000048.1, on the reverse strand, counting down.
GAGGCCGCTTCGCGCCTGCGCATCGAGCTGGACGGGCTTCTCGACAGGTCGGGGGAAGAGGTGGGCCGGCTCGGCCGGGCGGCGGCGCTCCTGGGGGAAGAGCTCCGGTCGGTGGACGACGAACGCGGGCGCCTCGAGTCGGAGCTGCGCGAGAGCGAGCGGGACATCGTCGAGGCCGAGCGCGCGCAGGTCGAGCGGGAGCAGGCGCTCGGCGCAGCGCTCGAAGAGCTCGGCCGCTTCGAGGCGTCCCTCGGCGAGCGCAGCGAGGAGCTGGCCGGGCTGCGGGCCGAGGTCGCCACGTTGCGCCAGCGCCGAGCGGGCATCGAGAAGGAGCGGGAGCAGGCCGAGCGCCTGGTCGCCGAGCTCGGCGAGCGGATCGAGGCGGCGCGGGTCGAGCTCGCCTCCCTCGGCGAGCGCGCGGCGGAGGCGAGCTCGGAGCTTCGCGCGATGGAACAAGCCCTCGTCGCGGAACTCGAGGCACGCCGCCAGGGCCTCGATGGGACGAGCCGGCTCCAGGAGGCCCTGGCCGACAAGAGGAGCTCCGTGGAGCGCGGCGAGGCGGAGGTCCGAGACGCTCGCCGGCGGCTCGAAGCGGCGCGCGAGAGGGTTCGCGAGTGCGAGCTCGCCCGGACGGGAGTCGAGTCGGACCGCCGCCACCTCGACGATCTCTGCCGCCACGAGCTCGGGATTCCTGCGTCCGAGGCCGCGAGCGGGCTCGCGGACCTTCCCACCGAGCCCGATGCCGAGGCACTCGGGCGCGAGATCGCCTCCCTGCGCGAGCGGATCGAGAGCCTCGGCCCCGTCAACCTGGCGGCGCTCGAGGAGTTCTCGGACCTCGAGGAGCGTCATCGGTTCCTCGCGACCCAGAAGAAGGACCTCGAGGAGTCCGTGGAGTCCCTCAAGGAGTCCATCCGGCGCATCAACCGGGCCTCACGGGAGAAGTTCGCGGAGGCCTTCGAGGCGATTCGCCGTCACTACCAGGAGACGTTCCGAGTCCTGTTCGGAGGCGGGCGCGCCGACCTGGTCCTCGAGGAGGGGGAGGACGTCCTCGAGTGCGGAATCGAGGTCGTGGCGCAGCCCCCCGGCAAGCGTCTCGGCAGCGTCTCGCTCCTGTCCGGTGGGGAGAAGGCGATGGCCGGGATCGCGGTGCTCTTCGCGATCTTCCGCTACCAGCCTTCCCCCTTCTGCCTCCTCGACGAGGTGGACGCCGCTCTCGACGACGTGAACGTCGGCCGGTTCACGCGGATGCTCCGCGAGTACTCCGACCAGATCCGGTTCATCCTGATCACCCACAACCAGCGCTCGATGGAGGCCGCGGACGTCCTCTACGGGGTCACCATGGAGGAGCCGGGTGTCTCCCGGCTCGTGGCCCTGAAGCTGTGAGGGCCCAGGGAGCGGTTCGCGAGGGGGGCCCGCCTCAGCCCCCCAGGCGGATCTGCAGGCCGTCGTAGGCCAGCTCGACCGCGGGTGGCAGCTGCGCGGCGGTCTCGGCGTGCAGGATCTCGTGCGAGATGTGCGTGAAGACCGTCCGCGCCGCACCGATGCGGCGGGCTTCCTCCATGGCCCGGTCCAGGTGGAAGTGCGTGGGGTGCGGCCGCAGCCGCAGTGCGCTCAGAACCAGCAGCTCGAGGTCGCGCAGGAGGGCGTAGGACGCCTCCGGAATCTCGCTCACGTCGGTGAGGTAGGCGAACGGGCCGATCCGGAAGCCGAGGATCGGGACTGTCCCGTGGATCAGAGGGACGGGAACCACGGTGCGACCTCCGACGTCGAACGGCCCGCGGATCTCCCGCAGCTCGACCCGCGGCTTCGTGCTCCCGGGAGGAGTCTCCTCGAAGGCGTACCAGAAGGTCCTGCGCAGCGCTGCGAGGGTGTCCTCGGAGCCGTAGGCGACGATCGGGCCGCCCTGCCTCCAGCAGAACAGCCTCAGGTCGTCGAAGCCGAAGACGTGGTCCGCGTGGGCGTGGGTGTACAGCACGGCGTCCACCCGCCGGACGCGGTGCTCGAGCGCCTGCTGCCGCAGGTCCGTGGACGTATCCACGAGCACCGCCGCGCCGTCCCACTCCACGAGGACCGAAGGGCGGAGCCTCCGATCTCGGGTGTCGGCGGAGGAGCACACCCGGCACTCGCACGTCATGACCGGAACGCCCGTCGAGGTGCCGGTGCCCAGGAAGGTCACCCGGATCCCGCCCGGCGCCCCTGCGCCCCCGCGCACGCGCCTACCCCTTGAGGCCGGAGCCGGTGAGGGCCACGACGAGGCTTCCGTAACGCTCGCGAAGCGAGCCGCCCGAGCGGTGAACGAAGGCGGCCGCGAGCGCTCCCGTCGGCTCGACGGCGTACCCCTTGCGCCACAGGAGCCGCATGGCGACCTCGATGTCCTCCTCCTCGACGGCGGCCACGACCCCGCCGCTGCCGCGCACGGCGGCGAGGAGCTGGGCTCCCCGGACGGGAGAGGCGACCCGAACGCCGTCCGCCATCGTCGTCGTTTCGCCGACCGGCGACGGGGCGAGCTGACCCTGCTCGAAGGCGCGACAGAGGGGTGCGCAGCGCGCCGCCTGCACGAGGCAGAGAGCGGGGGGCCGCCCGATCGTCCCGTGGCGCGCCAGCTCCCGGAAGCCCAGGTGGGCCCCCAGGGCGAGGCTCCCGTTGCCCGCAGGCAGGACGACAGCCCCTGGCGCCGACCAGCCCAGCGCCTCGGCGAGAGAGTAGGCGAACGTCTTGGTCCCGTGCAGGAAGTGCGGGTTCCAGGCGTGGCTGGCGTAGAAGGCGCTCCCGCCAGCGGCCGCGACGGAGGCGGCGGTGGCTGCTGCGGCCCGGCCGCCCGGGACCCGCACCACCTCGGCGCCGAGCGAGGACGCGATGCGGAGCTTGCCCGGCGCGGCGTCCTCCGGTGCGAAGATGCGCGCGCGAAGCCCGAGGCGCGCCGCGTGGGCCGCGAGGGCGATCCCCGCGTTCCCGCTGGTGTCGTCCAGGACCTCGCGTGCGCCGGAGGCCGCCGCGGCGGCCACGAGCACCGCGGCCCCGCGGTCTTTGAACGAGCCGGTCGGCGACACGTACTCGAGGGCGAGGTGGACGGGGCCGCCGCCGAGGACGTCCTCGACGACCGGGGTGACTCCCGCCCCGAGATTCACCGGCTCCACGCCGTCGGGAAGGGGCAAGACCTCGCGGTACCGGTCGAGGGTGCGGGGGCGCCGCGCGATCGCTCGGAGATCGAGAGGAGGGGCCTCGAAAAGCAGATCGAGCGGCGCGCCGCAGTCGCAGCGCCAGCGCTCGAGGCCGGCCTCGTGCCGAGAGGCGCAGTCGGTGCAGACGTACGGGATCATCCCCCCTCGAGCTGTCGCGCCAGGTCCTCCACGGCGGCGACGGGATCGGATGAGGCGGTCACGGGCCGGCCGACCACGATCCGGTCCGCGCCGGGAGCCTCGGCCTCGGCGGCCGTGGCGGCGCGCGCCTGATCGTCGGCGGCCGGGCGCGGGCCG
>JBBIHW010000047.1:0-13208 GCA_037446795.1 Acidobacteriota bacterium | reverse complement strand
CCATTTCATCCGCCGGGCGGTGCCAGCGGCGAGCCGCTCGCGGCCGCGGCGCGGCGGCCGACGCCGAGCAGGAAGTGCCCGAAAAAGCGCGTGCGCCAGGGGCCGGGAACGATGCCGCACCGGCCGATCTCCTCGAGGAAGTCGCGCGCGTCGAAGCGATTTTCGCTGGGATGGTCCGTGAACGTCCGGTAAACCCACGTCTCGAGCGCCTCGCGCGTGATCTCGTGGAAGTAGAAGCGACCTCCGGGCCGGAGCACCCGGGCGACCTCGCGCACCGCCTTTTTCCAGTCGGGCACGTGATGGATCGTTCCGAAGTCGAACACGGCGTCGTAGGCCGCGTCCGGGCACGGGATCGCCGTCGCATCCCCCGTCCAGAGGCGGACGCGCCCGGCCGGGCGCCGCGCGAGCCTCTTCCGGGCGCGCTCGACCATGTCGGGATCGAGGTCGAACGCGTCCACCTCCGCTGCTCCGAACGCGTCGAGGATGATCTCGACGCCGACCCCGCGGCCGCAGCCGATCTCGAGGGCCCGCCCTCCCTCGCACCGTCCGCCGAGGCGCTCGAAGGCGCGCGACTCGTAACGGCGCTGCGCATGAGCGCGCACCGGGTTGTTCACGAGGAGCTTTTCGATCCAGTTGAGCTTCAACGGCGCGTTCCCCGCGGTTCTTTCCGGACTGGAACCCTCCGCCTTCGCCGTAGAGCCTGGTCGCGCCCCCGGACGCGTTGCTATCATGCAGCCTTTCGCGATGCAATCGGACAAGAACAGTCCGTTCGTCTTCCCCAAGTGGGTGGACCGGACGCGCCCCGCCCTGGCGGTGGTGCTGTTCGGCGTGCTGCCCGCCTACCTCGCGCTGCTCCTGGGCTTCGCGGGTTCGCCGAGAACGACCGACGTGGGCTATGCGCCCGAGCAGCCGCTGCCGTTCAGCCACGCCCTCCACGCCGGAGAGCTCGGGCTCGACTGCCGCTACTGCCACACCACGGTCGAGCAGGCGTCGCGCGCCGCCGTCCCCCCGACGGACACCTGCATGAACTGCCACGCCCACATCCGCGGGCAGAGCCCGAAGCTGCTGCTCGTTCGGGAGAGCCACGCGACGGGAATGCCGATCCCCTGGGTGCGCGTCCACGATCTTCCCGACTACGTCTACTTCGATCACGGCTCCCACGTCCGGCGCGGCGTGGGCTGCGTGGACTGCCACGGCCGGGTGGACAAGATGGACGTCGTCCGTCAGGTCGAGCCGCTGAGCATGGCCTGGTGCCTCGACTGCCACCGCGACCCCGACGCCCACCTCAGGCCGCTCGAGGCGGTCACGAGGATGGACTGGGTGCCCCCGCAGGATCGCGCGGCGCTCGGGCGGCGCCTGCGCGAGGTCCACCGGATCGCTCCTTCGGAGGATTGCAGCACGTGTCATCGCTGAGCGGACAGGGAGCGGGGAAGGCTTACTGGCGGAGCCTCGAGGATCTCGCCGGGAGCGTCGAGCTGCGCGCCCTCGCCGAGCGCGAGTTCCCCGAGGGAGTCGCCGAGGAGCCGGCCACCTCCCGCCGCGATTTCCTCAAGCTCATGGGCGCCTCGCTCGCGCTCGCCGGCGCGACCGCGTGCCGGCGCTGGCCGGTCGAGAGGATCGTCCCGTTCGCGCACAGGCCCGAGGGCTACGTGCCGGGCGAGCCCGTGCAGTTCGCCACGGCCATGGATCTGGCGGGGGCCGCCACCGGCCTCCTCGTCACGAGCTACGACGGCCGGCCGATCAAGATCGAGGGGAACCCGCTCCACCCCTCGAGCCTCGGCGGAACCGACCCGCTGGCGCAGGCCGCGCTGCTCGAGCTGTACGACCCCGACCGCAGCACGGCGCCGCTGCGCATCGCGCGGGGGCAGCAGATCGCCTCGAGCTTCGAGGACGTGGAGCGGTTCTCGAGGGAGCTCTTCCGGCAGCTTCGCGAGCGCCGCGGGGAGGGCCTGAGGGTCCTTTCCGAGGAGTCCTCCTCGCCGAGCCTCCGCGAGATGAGATCGCGCCTGCTGCGCGCGTTGCCTGCCGCGCGGTGGCACGAGTGGGAGCCGCTGACCCGCGACGCCGCGCGCGAGGGCGCCGCGCTCGCCTTCGGGCGCCCCTACCGCAGCTGGCTCCTCCTGGACCGGGCGGACGTCATCGTCTGCCTCGACGCCGACCCGCTGATGACGGAGCCGGGCGCCGTTCGCTACGCGCGGGACTTCGCCCGCGCGCGACGTGCCGAGGGGGGCCGCATGAACCGGCTCTACGCGATCGAGCCCGCCCTCTCGATCACCGGCGCCAGCGCGGACCATCGCCTCGCGCTCTCCCGCGCCGCGGTGGCACTCGTCGCGGGGCGGATCGCGGCGGAGCTGTTCCTGCGGTGCGGACTGCCGCTGCCGGGCGGCGCCGAGGAGCTTCGGCACGCTCTCGAGCGCTTCGAGCGCCACCCGTTCCGCCCTCCTCTCGTCACCGACATCGTGCGCGACCTGCTGGCGGCCCGCGGGCGTGCGGTCGTCCTCGCGGGGCCGGGGCAGCCCCCCGCGGTGCACGCCCTCGTCCACCTTCTCAACGCTGCGCTCGGCAACGCCGGGCGCACCGTGGCCTACGCTCCCGATCCCGATCCCGAACGCGAGAGCCATGCGGAGTCCATCTCCGCGCTCGCGCGCGACGCGGGGGCGGGCCGCGTGGAAGCGCTCCTCCTTCTCGGAGGGAACCCCGTCTTCGACGCGCCCGCGGACGTGGACTTCGCCGGCGCCCTCGGGCGCGTCCCGCACACGATCCACCTGAGCCTCTACGTCAACGAGACCTCGAGGGCTTGCGCGTGGCACGTGCCGCGGGCCCACTTTCTGGAAAGCTGGGGCGACGCCCGCGGCCACGACGGGACCCTGTCCGTCGTGCAGCCGCTCATCGAGCCGCTGTACGACGGCAGGAGCCCGATCGAGCTGCTCGCCCACGCCCTCGACGACGGTGTCACCAGCGGCTACGACATCGTCCGCCGGACGATCGCACCCGCGCTCGGCGGCGGCGATTTCGAGAAGGGCTGGCGCAGGGTCCTCCACGACGGGCTGCTGGAGGGAAGCGCCTGGGCCGCCGAGACCCCGTCCCCCGTCCGTCCCACCTGGGCTCCCGCGCTCGCGGCGCTCGCGGAGGCCGACCCGTCCGCCGGGCCCGGGCGGGTCGAGCTGGTCTTCGCGCGAGACCTCTCGGTCTACGACGGGCGCTTCGCGAACAACGGCTGGCTTCAGGAGCTTCCCGACCCGATCACGCGCGTGACCTGGGACAACCCTGCGCTCGTGTCCCCCTCGACCGCGGCCGAGCTGGGCGTCGGCACGGGCGACCTCGTGAGGATCCGGGCCGCAGCTCGCGAGGCCGAGGTCGCGGTCTTCGTCCTGCCCGGCCTTCCGGCCGGAACCATGACGGTGTCGCCGGGTTACGGCCGGCGGGCGGCGGGACGCGTGGGCGACGGGGTCGGCTTCGATGTCTACCCGTTGCGGGTGGGCCGGGCTCTGTGGCGCGCGGAGGCGGAGGTCGTCCCCACCGGGCGCCGCTGGCCGATCGCCTCGGTCCAGGATCACCACCTCATTGACGTGCTCGGCATGAAGGAGCGCGGGCGGCGCGCGGTCCGCCTGATCCGCGAGGGGACCCTGGCCGACTTCCTCGACCATCCCGGCTTCGCGAAGCAGGCGCGCGGGCACGAGGGGGAGCTGCCGCAGCTCTACCGACCCTGGTCGTACGAGGGGCACAAGTGGGGAATGACCGTGGACCTCTCGGCGTGCATCGGATGCGGCTCGTGCACGATCGCCTGCCAGGCGGAGAACAACATCCCGATCGTCGGCAAGCGGGAGGTCGCCCGCGGCCGCGAGATGCACTGGATCCGCGTGGACCGCTACTTCAGCGGAACCGCCGACTCCCCCGAGGTGCGCTTCCAGCCCATGACCTGCCACCACTGCGAGAACGCTCCGTGCGAGCAGGTCTGCCCCGTGGGGGCGACCCTGCACGATCACGAGGGGCTGAACGTCATGGTCTACAACCGGTGCATCGGCACCCGGTACTGCTCGAACAACTGCCCCTACAAGGTTCGCCGCTTCAACTGGTTCGACAACCACAGGGGCCTCGGGCCGGTGGAGAAGATGGTCTTCAACCCCGAGGTGAGCGTGCGGTCCCGCGGGGTGATGGAGAAGTGCACGTTCTGCACGCAGAGGATCGAGGCGGCGCGGGCGGAGGCGAAGAAGCAGGGACGGCCCCTGCGCGACGGCGATGTCGAGCCGGCGTGCGCCCAGGCCTGCCCGACGGAGGCCATCGTCTTCGGCGACCTCAACGACCCGGGCAGCCGCGTCCGTCGCCTCCAGGACCACCCGCGCGCGTACGGCGTCCTCGAGGAGATCGGCACCCGGCCTCGCCTGAAGTACCTGGCACGCCTGAGGAACCCGGCCGGCAGCGAGAGCGGGAGGGCCTGAGCGGTGGCCGAGGCGGTTCTCGACGAGCGGGCGCTCGACAACACGAGCGACGACCCGAGGCGGCGGGCGCCGCTCGTCCTCGGCGCGAACGACCTCGTCACCATCACGGACAAGGTGTGCCGGGTCCCCGAGGCTCCGCGGATGCCCCGCGCCTGGTACGTCGCGCTTTGCGTGAGCGCGGCGTTCACCGCGGTCCTCGCCGCCATGATCGGCTACCTGGTGTTCACCGGCGTGGGGGTGTGGGGCCTGAACCGCCCCGTCGGCTGGGCCTTCGACATCACGAACTTCGTCTTCTGGGTGGGCATCGGCCACGCGGGCACGCTGATCTCGGCGATCCTCTTCCTGTTCCGCCAGTCCTGGCGGACCGCGATCAACCGCTCCGCGGAGGCGATGACGATCTTCGCCGTCGTCTGCGCGGGGCTGTTCCCGGCGATCCACGTGGGCCGCATCTGGGTGATCTACTGGGTCTTCCCGTACCCGAACCAGATGGCCGTCTGGCCCAACTTCCGGAGCCCGCTCCTGTGGGACGTGTTCGCGGTCGGCACGTATCTCGTGGTCTCCGTCCTGTTCTGGTACATGGGGATGGTCCCGGACCTGGCGACGCTGCGGGACCGGGCGACCACGCGCGCGAGACACCTCGTCTACGGGGTCCTCGCCATGGGCTGGCGGGGATCGGCGCGCCACTGGCACCGGTACGAGAAGGCCTACCTCCTGCTCGCCGCGCTGGCCACTCCCCTCGTGCTGAGCGTCCATTCGGTGGTGAGCTTCGACTTCGCGGTGTCCATGCTGCCCGGATGGCACACGACGATCTTCCCTCCCTACTTCGTCGCCGGGGCCATCTTCAGCGGCTTCGGCATGGTGCTCACGCTGCTCGTTCCCGCTCGGGAGCTGTTCGGCCTCAAGGACGTGATCACGCTGAGACACCTGGACAACATGTGCAAGATCGTGGTGGCCACGGGCTCGATCGTGGGCTACGCCTACGCGGTCGAGTTCTTCGTGGCCTGGTACGGGCAGAACGAGTACGAGCTGTTCACGTTCCTGAACCGCGCGCTCGGCCCGTACGGCTGGTGCTACTGGACCATGGTGAGCTGCAACGTGGTCCTCCCGCAGCTGTTCTGGTCGGGGAAGCTGCGGCGGACGCCGTGGGTCGTCTTCGGATTGTCGCTGGTGGTGAACGTGGGCATGTGGTTCGAGCGGTTCGTCATCATCGTCAGCTCCCTGCACCGGGACTATCTGCCCTCGAGCTGGGGCTTCTACAAGCCGACGTGGGTGGAGATCCTGACCCTGATGGGGAGCTTCGGGCTGTTCTTCACCCTCTTCCTGCTGTTCCTGAGGTTCCTGCCGATGGTGGCCATGGCCGAGGTGAAGGCGGTCATGCCGCGCCCTGCCGCGGAGGAGCCCGAGCACGAGGTCGCCGCGCGCGCCCTTGCGGGCAGGGGCGGGAGCGGGGAGCCGACATGAGCGCGGGCGCTTCGGGCCGCCGGCTGTTCGGACTCCTCGCCGAGTTCCGCTCGCCCGAGGAGCTGCTGCAAGCGTGCCGGCAGATCCGCGACGCGGGCTACCGGTCGTGGGACGCGCACACGCCGTTCCCGGTTCACGGCCTCGAGGCCGCCATGGGCATCCGCCATACGGTGCTCCCCTGGCTGGTGCTCTGCGGCGGGCTCGCGGGCGCGCTCGGCGGCCTCCTGCTCCAGTGGTGGACCAACGCCCTCGACTACCCGCTGATCGTGAGCGGGAAGCCGCTGTGGAGCCTTCCGGCGAACATCCCCGTGGCCTTCGAGATGACCATCCTCCTGAGCGCGGTGACCGCGTTCTTCGGGATGTTCGCGCTCAACCGGCTGCCCCGCTTCAGCCATCCCGCCTTCCGCAGCGCGCGCTTCCGCCGCGCGACCACCGACGGCTTCTTCGTCACGATCGAGGCCGACGACCCTCGCTTCGACGTGGAGGGGACCGAGCAGCTGCTGCGCTCGCTCGGGGCCTCCGCCGTCGAATGGCTCGAGGACGAGGAGGACTGAGGCCGTGCCGCGCTCGGTCGGACTCGCCCTCGCCGTGCTGGCGTCGCTCGGGCTGCTTCCGTTCGCCTGCGCCTACCGGGCCCGGTACACCCCGGGCCCGCAGCCGCGCGTCCACCTGGTTCTGGACATGGACAACCAGCCGCGCTTCGAGGCGCAGCAGGCGAACCCGCTGTTCGCGGACGGCCGCGCCATGCGACCCTGGCCCGAGGGAACCGTTCCGCGCGGCAGGCTCGCCGGCGACGAACGCGTCTTTCGCGGGCGAGACGGCGGCGGCTGGGTGGAGACGATTCCGATCCCGGTGGACGAGAGCCTGATGCGCAGGGGCCGCGAGCGCTACGAGATCTTCTGCTCGCCGTGTCACGGTCTCGCGGGCCACGGCGACGGGATCGTCGCGCGCCGCGCCGAGCGGCTCCAGGAGGGCTCATGGGTGCCGCCGGCTTCCTTCCACCAGGACCTGGTGAGGGCGCGGCCCGACGGCCACCTCTTCAACGCCATCACGAACGGGATCCGCACGATGCCCGCCTACGGCTCCCAGATCCCGGAGCGCGACCGCTGGGCGATCGTCGCCTACGTGCGGGCGCTGCAGCGAAGCCAGCGGGCGAGTCTCGAGGACGTGCCCGCCGAGCTGCGGGCGAAGATCCGCTGAGGGCGCCATGAGGCCGGACACCGCGTCGGATCTCGCTCAGGACCGGATCGAACTCCGGGATCTGGCGCCCCGGGCGCTCCGGTGGTCGCTCGGCGCGGGAGCCGCCGGGCTCGCCGCGTCGGCACTGCTGGCAGCGGCCGGGATGAACGGATTCTTCCACGCCTACCTGGTGAGCTTCTGCTTTTTCCTGTCGCTCTCCCTCGGCGCGCTGTTCTTCGTGCTGATCACCACGATCACGCGGGCCGGCTGGAGCGGTTCCGTCAGGAGGCTCGCGGAGGCCTTCTCGGCGAACCTGCTGCTGCCGCTGCCCCTGCTCGTCCTGCCGCTTCTCGCGGGCCTCCGCGCGCTGTACCCCTGGAGCCGGCCCGAGGTCGTCGCGCACCACCCGCTGCTGGAGGGGAAGGCCGCGTGGCTAGACGTCCCCTTCTTCCTCTTCCGGACCGCGGTCTGTCTCGCCGCGTGGGCGGCGCTCGCGGGGTGGTACTGGAGGACGTCCACGAAGCAGGACCGGAGCGGGGATCCGCGGCTCACGATCCGGATGGAGCGGGTGGCCGGCCCCGGCCTCGTCGTGTTCGCCCTGACCGTCACCTCGTTCTCGTTCGACTTCCTGATGTCGCTCGACCCGACCTGGTACAGCACGATCTTCGGGGTCTACGTCTTCTCCGGCTCGGCCCTGGGCTTTCTCTCCTTGCTCGTGGTCGCGGCCTGGGCCCTGCAGAGGACGGGCCGGCTCCGCCAGGCCGTGCACGTGGAGCACTACCACGACCTGGGGAAGCTCGTGTTCGGGTTCGTGGTCTTCTGGGCGTACATCGGCTTCTCCCAGTACATGCTCATCTGGTACGCGAACCTCCCGGAGGAGGTCGGCTGGTACCTCAGGAGGCAGACGGGACCCTGGATGTGGGTCAGCCTGTTCCTGCTCGCCGGCCACTTCGTGCTGCCGTTCTTCGTGCTGATCGGAAGGCGTGCGAAGCGGCGCCCGGGAATGCTGGCTGCCGCTGCGGCCTGGCTCCTTTTCTTGCAGTGGGTGGACCTCTACTGGATCGTCATGCCGGAGGCGAGCGCGACGGAGGTCCCGCTGTCGGCGCTCGACCTGTCCGCCTTCCTCGGCGTGGGCGGGATCTGGGCGGCCGCGGCGATCCGCCGGCTGTCGGGCGTCGCCCTGGTCCCCGTCGGCGATCCGAGGCTCGCCGAGTCGCTGGGGTACGAGAATGCCTGAGCGGGTGGCAGCCGGAGCCGTGGAGGCGGGCGGCAGCGGCCGGCAGGAGCTGGACGTCCCGGCGGTCCTGACCGTCGGCCTCGCCGGGACCATCGTCCTGCTGGCGATCGTCCTCTTCCTCCAGGGGCTCTACAATCGGGCGGAGACGGCGGTCTTCGAACGCATGGTGGTCCGCGAGGCGCCCGAGGAGCTGCAGCGCCTGCGGGCCGAGCAGCTCGCCGTGCTCAACGGGTTCCGCTGGGTGGACGAGAAGGCCGGGGTCGTCGCCGTCCCCATAGACCTCGCGATGGAGCTCGTCGTGCGCGACTACCGCGCGCGGGCGGCCGGAGGCGCCGCCGCCGCGAGGCCCGTGCCGTGACCGCGGGCCGCCTGCTCGCGCTGTGGATCGTCCTCGGGGCGACAGCCGCCTGGGGAGCCGAGCGGCAGGAGCCTCTGCCGCCGGAGCTGGAAGGGGTCGGGATCGTCGAGCGGCCCGGCGCCGCGCTCCCGCTCGAGCTCGCCTTCGTGGACGACGCCGAGAAACCGGTCGCCCTCGGCGACTACTTCGGGAGGGGCCGGCCGGTCCTCCTCACCCTGAACTACTCCCGCTGCCCGATGCTCTGCACGCTCGTGCTGGACGGACTCGCCGAGGCGCTTTCGGAGTCGAGCCTGACCCCGGGGCGCGACTACGAGGTCGTGACGGTCAGCATCGACCCCCTCGAGTCCCCGGCGCTCGCGCGCCGGAAGAAGCAGAGGTTCGTCGAGGCGCTCGCGCGGCCCGAGGCGCAGGGCGCCTGGCACTTCCTCACCGGCCGCGAGGAGGCGATCCGCCGCCTGGCCGAGAGCGTCGGCTTCGGCTACCGCTACCTGCCGGACCGCGACGAGTACGCGCACCCGGCGGCGGTCTTCGTGGCCACCGCGGACGGCAGGCTGTCGCGCATCCTCTACGGCGTCCGCTTCGACCGCCGCACCGTGCGCCTGGCCCTCGTGGAGGCGGGCGAGGGGAAGGTCGGGTCGGCCGCGGATCGGTTCCTCCTCTACTGTTACCACTACGACGCCGCCTCCGGCCGCTACGCGCCGGCCGCGGTGCGCGCGATGCGGGCGGGCGGGGCCGCGACCGTCCTCCTGCTCGGGGCCGTGCTCGGGGCCCTGTGGCTGAAGGAGGCGCGCCGCCGAAGGAGACCGCGGTGAACAGCGCCTCGCTTTTCCTGCTCCGCTCGCTCGGAGCCGCCGGCTCCGTCGAGGGCAGCTCGTTCTGGCTTCCCGCGCCGGCCTCGACGCTGGCCGGCAAGGTGGACTGGCTGTTCAACGCCATCAGCCTGATCGCCCTCTTGTTCCTGCTGCTCATCGCCACGCTGATGGGCCTGTTCGTGTGGCGGTACCGGGCGCGCCCGGGCCGCCCGGCCGAGCCCGCGCCGAGCCACAACACGCCGCTCGAGATCGCCTGGAGCGCGATCCCGCTGGCCATCGTCTGCTGGATCTTCTGGGAGGGCTTCCAGGGCTTTCTGGAGCTTCACACCCCGCCACAGAACGCGTACGAGGTCCTGGTGAGCGGCCAGAAGTGGAAGTGGCTCTTCACCTACCCCAACGGGGTCGTGGACGAGAACCTGCACGTTCCCGTCTCCACGCCCGTGCGCCTCGTGCTGTCCTCCGAGGACGTCATCCACTCCTTCTTCGTGCCGGACTTTCGGATCAAGCGGGACGCGGTCCCCGGCCGTTTCACGAAGGCGTGGTTCGAGGCGCCCCGGCCGGGCGAGCACAGGGTCTACTGCGCCGAGTACTGCGGGACGAGCCACTCGGACATGACGGCGAAGGTCATCGTCCACCCCGAGGGCGAGTTCCAGCGGTGGCTCGATTCGGCTGCGGACCTTCTCGACCGGATGCCCCCGGCCGAGGCGGGTGCGAAGCTGTTCGTCCAGCGGGGATGCAAGCAGTGCCACTCGGTGGACGGGACGGGCGGGATCGGGCCGACGCTCAAGGGGATCTTCGGCCACGAGCAGGTCCTGCGAGACGGGGGCCGCGCGCGGGTGGACGAGGACTACCTGCGGGAGTCCATTCTGGATCCGCAGGCGAAGGTCGTCGCTGGCTACGACCCGGTCATGCCGACCTTCAAGGGCCGCATCAAGGACCGGGAGATCGTCGCCCTCATCGAGTACGTGAAGACGCTGCGGTAGGGGGGAGCAGGCCATGAGCACGGCAGAAGGCGCCCTTTCCGTCCCGCGGACCGGAGCGCGAGCCCGCGGGGAGGACTACCTGACCCGCGAGCGGGGGTTCCTGTCGTGGGCCCTCACGCTCGACCACAAGCGGATCGGCGTCCTCTACCTGTTCTCGATCCTGGCGGCCTTCCTGCTGGGCGGCGTCCTGGCGCTGCTGGTCCGGACGGAGCTGCTGACCCCGCGGGAGACCATCGTCGGCCCGGACACCTACAACAAGCTGTTCACGCTGCACGGGGCGGTGATGATCTTCCTGTTCATCATCCCCGGCATCCCGGCGGCCCTCGGGAACTTCGCCCTGCCCCTGATGCTCGGGGCGAAGGACGTGGCCTTCCCCCGCCTGAACCTGTTCAGCTACTGGCTCTACGTGCTCGGGGCGCTCTTCGAGGTGGCCGCCATCGTGACGGGAGGCGTGGACACGGGCTGGACCTTCTACACCCCCTACAGCACCACGACCAACACCAGCGTCGTGGCGACGACCCTCGGGGCGTTCATCCTGGGGTTCAGCTCGATCTTCACCGGCCTGAACTTCATCGTGACCATCCACAAGCTCCGGCCCCAGGGGATGACCTGGTTCCGGATGCCTCTGTTCCTCTGGGGCCTGTACGGGACCGCCGTCATCCAGGTCCTCGCCACCCCGGTCCTCGGGATCACCCTGCTGCTGCTCATCGTCGAGCGGCTGCTCGGCGTCGGCATCTTCGATCCGGCCCTCGGCGGGGATCCGGTCCTCTTCCAGCACTTCTTCTGGTTCTACTCGCACCCGGCCGTCTACATCATGATCCTGCCGGCGATGGGCGTGATCAGCGAGCTCGTGCCCACGTTCAGCCGCAAGCGGATCTTCGGCTACCGTTTCATCGCCTACAGCAGCATCGCCATCGCCGTCCTGGGCTTCCTCGTGTGGGGGCACCACATGTTCACCAGCGGCCAGTCGGGGATGGCGAGCATGGTGTTCAGTGCCCTCACCTTCAGCGTCGCCATCCCTTCGGCGATCAAGGTGTTCAACTGGCTCGCGACGATGTACAAGGGGTCCATCCGGCTCGACACTCCCATGCTCTACGCCCTGTCCTTCATCCTGCTGTTCGCCATCGGGGGCCTGACGGGCCTCCACCTCGGCACGCTCGCCACCGACGTCCACCTCCACGACACCTACTTCGTCGTCGCCCACTTCCACTACACCATGATGGGCGGCAACGTGATGGCGCTGCTCGGGGGGCTGCACTTCTGGTGGCCGAAGATGTTCGGACGGATGTACAGCGAGCGGTGGGGGAGGATCGCTGCGACCATCGTCTTCCTGGGATTCAACGTGACGTTCCTGTCCCAGTTCCTGCTGGGAAGCCTCGGCATGCCGCGCCGGTACTACAACTACGCGGACGAGTTCCAGCCGCTGCACGCCACCTCGACCTACGGGTCGTACCTGATGGCGGTCGGCTTCGCGATCGCTGCGGGAGCGTTGATCCACTCGCTGTTCCGGGGCCGGCCCGCGCCCGCCAACCCGTGGGGCGCGAACTCCCTCGAGTGGCACACCCCCTCGCCTCCGCCGTGGGACAACTTCCCCGAGACGCCGGCCGTGGAGGACCCGTACGACTACTCGCAGCTCGTCTACGAGCCCTCCGTGGGCGGCTACGTGAAGAAGACCGCCCCGGCCGGTGCCGGAAGCTGACGCCGTGAGCCGCGCCGCCTCGGACCCCCGCGCCCGGCCCGCGCGCCTGCAGCACCACTTCGAGAGCCTGGAGCAGCAGTCGGAGTCCGGGAAGCTCGGGATGTGGATCTTCCTGGCCACGGAGATCCTGCTGTTCGGAGGCCTCTTCTGCGCCTACGCCGTGTACCGGGCGAACCATCCGGAGGTGTTCGTGTACGCCCACCGGTACCTGGACAAGGTGCTCGGCGGCGTGAACACGGTGGTGCTGCTGACGAGCAGCCTCACGATGGCCTGGGCGGTCCGCTGCGCCCAGCTCGGGAAGGCGCGGGGCATGTCGGCGCTGCTGGCGCTCACGCTGCTCGGAGGGCTCGGGTTCATGGGGATCAAGTTCGTCGAGTACGAGGCCAAGTGGAAGCACGGGCTCCTGTGGGGAAAGAGGTTCCAGCCCGCGCTCCACGAAGAGGCGCGCTCGGGCCAGGATCCCGGCCCGCCCGCGGCGGACCGCGAGCCGCAGCGCTCGTCGCGGTCCCCGGACCCGGGGGTCGAGCGCTCGACCGTTCCGCCCTCGGCGCGGGGCCCCCGGGGGACGGTTCCCGCGGAGGTCGCCCGCCAGCGGGCCGCGTACGCCCGCCGCGACGAGCCGCCGCGCAACGTGCAGGTCTTCTTCGGAATCTACTTCTTGATGACCGGGCTCCACGCCCTGCACGTGCTCGCCGGGATGGGAGCGATCGGCTGGGTCCTCGTCCGGGGCCTGCGGGGAGCGTTCGGCCCGGCCTACTACCTTCCCGTGGACCTGGTGGGGTTGTACTGGCATCTCGTGGACCTGATCTGGATCTTCCTGTTCCCGCTGCTCTACCTCGTTCACTGAGATCGCGGGCGGAGACGTGCCAATGGTGGCGCATGGTCCGGGAATCGAGGGTCACGGGGTCGCCGCGCCGCACGCCCACGTGGTCCCCTTGTCCGTCCTCCTCGCGACGCTCGCGGCGCTCGTCCTCCTCACGGGGGTGACGGTGGCCGCCACGTGGTTCGACCTGGGGAACTTCAACCTGTGGATCGCTCTG